>CASFLY010000124.1 GCA_949295645.1 uncultured Bacteroidales bacterium
TCTTTCCTGATTCTGGCACTTGCCAAGAAAAAGTTTGGGCTGGAGCAATCATTATATACGATTTCTCAAACGTTAGGCTTTGTGCTATTTGAGAAAATACCTATAAATCAATTGTTTAACAAAAATCAAAATTCCGTTTCACCTGATGAATATCCTAACTTATTTAGTATGAGTTAGTTTAAACGGGACAGTAGTGAAAGAATACCGTCAATTTGCATTTGGGACGAATACGTCGCGGACCGCTTTGAGATAGCCGAACCCGTTCAGCCTGTCAGGAAGGAGGTAACTGCCCTCGATCCACTCGTTCCAGGCATTGATCACCACCATCCGAGGCTGCTCAGGGCGAGCGTCGGCATAGTCCTTCGCCACATCGAGGAAAGCTCCGAAAGAAACCGGGGTGTTGTGGAACCGGGTGACATCGTCAGCTCCCTTGGCCGGGAACCTCGGAGTGTCGTCCCAGCCGATGGAAACGGTCGGGAATACCGGGATGTCGAAAACCTCGTCCCACTGCTCCCTGATTTCTATGGCATTTGCCCCATGCCTGAGATAGTCCGGGTCGAATCCGCCCATATTGTAGAATGCGATGCTGTTTATGCCCAAACCGTCTACCAGCCCGGTCAGATTCCGTATCCCTTCTTCCGACAGCGTATATCCGCCGCCCGGATTCATCTGGAAATGTATCCCGTCAAAGCCGGCCTTGACAGCCTCCTCACGGAAATAGTCCAGAGCCTTAGCCGTCTCCCCGATGCTGCCGAAACTCTTTACGAGCTGGTCGTAGTCGAATATCGCCATCACCGGGCAGTTGTCGAACTTCAGATAGTTCGGCTGCACGAAATACCGGGTGATGATCCTGTCGACTATCTTTTTGAAGTCATTCCAGTCCACCACCGGAGAAAACAGGATGGAGTCGTCATCCCCGTACCTGCGGCAGTTCCAGTAGTTCTTCGCCACCGTGTGGTTTGCCCACATGATGTAGAAGTTCATCTTGTCGCGGTTCTTAGCCTTGAGGAAACCGTCATTCAGGGCGCTCTCAAGATAAGGCCCGTTCATGAACCAGTACCAGTCGTAGATAAAGGTGTTGACGCCATGGGACACGGCAGCATCTATCCAGCGTTCCACTACGGAAGGATCATTGTCCGGCTCATAGCCCCAGAGAGGCTGTTTGGGCTGGTAATGCCCCTCGAAACGCGGGTCGCCCTGCCTTATCACTTCCCATTCGCCCGTACCTTCGCCCCAAAGGTATTTGCGGGCCAGGCTGTCATCGTGGCATGAAGGCCAGATGTAGGCGGCAACGATATAACCGTCGGTAGTCCTGACGCCCGGCTTTTCCGGACGGACGGTGCAGGATAATGCGAGCAGGGCGGTAAGGATGACCGCCGGCAGAATTCTTGTCATTTTCAGCATATTCAATCAAGTTTACTTCTCTGAATAAGGAGTGTAGCTGTAAAAGTGAAGCTCACCGAACGAAATCCTGTAGCGCTCCAGCGTGTCCCAGGTTTCCGTAATGACAATCCTCACATAACGTACGGCAGGCAGATTCCTGTCTATCTCGAATTCGAACCCTGCCGCAGCGGCTTCATAGTCTTCGGCTGTAGGCACCCAATAGTTCGCAGGCAGGTCGCTTCCGCTTACCGGTGCAGTAGGGACATTGAGACTCGGCCTTATCACTTCGCTGTCGGCAAGGAGTGTCCAGTCATTGAGCCATTCGCCGTTCACGGCCCAGTAGGCCTCGTCAGAGGTGTTCTTCGGCTCTTCCGCACTGCCGTAGAGCTTGAACTTGCGCGGGTTGTAGCACCCGAACGCGAAATAGTCGTTGAATCCGCCGCTGTTGTTCTTATTACCCATAGGATCGTCAATGGTGCCTCCGTACCTTCCCCATACTTTATAGCTGCTAAGATAGTAAATATTTCCGAGATCGAAAGTGGCTATGATCGGATGGTCTTCGGTAAGAGAATAATTGGCGATACCGGTACTTGTCGTATGCCACATATTACTTTCGTTATCCGTAATTCCGTCGAACAGCATCGAATAAGGGAAGGATCCATAATCCGGAGTACTCTCATCATTATAGTTCGTCATCTCGTTCGGCAGGGCTCCCGTATTGTCGTCATTCGGCCAGTGTCTGATTTCGTCGAGAGGCACAAGGGTCTGGATTTTGGCGTCCAGAGCCCGGAGCACGTGGTTTTCACCGGCATTCACCGTCAGGGCCTTGTCGGACACCACCTCCGCCTTGCCATTCGTTCCATAGTCGAACGTGAGCTTGATACCATTAGTGAATGTCGCAGGAATGATCGTGAAGACGTATGTGTCGGCAGTAAGGGCTGCGCCTTCAGCCGCCTTCAGGGTCACCGACGTCACGGCACCTTCGCCTGCCGTCGCTTCAAGACCCGGAACCGATACCGATACCGCGCCGGCTATCTTCTCCCCGTTACGGCCTTCAAGAGTGACCGACTCCAATACATATTCCTCTGCCGGCACCGAACTCAGGGTCACCGTCAACAGTCCGCACAGGTTCTCGAACTGAAGGCTGGTCCCCTCGGAAACCGCCGCCGACAGGTTGACACCTGTGCCGAACGTGCCGTCCCCGCAAGCTGCCTGCTCCGACGGAAGGTCGGTCAGAATCGCGCTTCCGGACATCGCGGCTTCCGAATCGTACGGATAAAGGGCATAATAGGTCTCGGACTGGACTGCCTCTCCAGAGAAAGTGGCTACCGAGCCGTCCGTTTCGTCTATACTCTCCAACACAAGCTGCGTCTGGGAACCGCCCTCGCTCCCGAAAAGGCTCAATGTATCGCCTGTCGTCCAGACGACCTTGGTCCCGTCCTGAAGTGCGGTCTTAGTCCCGGCTGCCTGTGCTCCGGACTGATCCGTCGTCACGGCCTGTCCCGCCGCACGGCTCGTGAAACTTACCGGCACCTTGGCCTGTGCCCCGCCTTCTTCGCCTTCAAGCTGGCCTTTCGTGCATGATACCGACAGGGTAGCTATCGCTGCCGCTGCCATAAGCAAATACACAGTCCTCATAGTCCTATTCCTCCCAAAAGCCTTCTCCGTTGTGATCTGTCATTTCGAAGCCGGAATGTCCGGCGCTGTCGCAGAAGCCGTTCTCGCACGTCGCGAAAACAATGTGGAAGTCAGGGCTGGAATAGCCCGCCGACATCGGCAGTGCCTCAGACCGCCTCAAGCCGATTAGTTCTTTCTTTTTCATTGTGATAAAATCTGGTTGTTTGTTTGGTTTATGTCAATAATACCGGTCTTCTACCTACTCAGGAGTATAGTAGAAGAAATGCAGTTCGCCGAACGAAATCCTGTACAGCTTGTCAGGATTCCAGGTCTCGGTGATCACGAGCCGGACATAGCGGACAGGAGAATCCGATAACCTGACAGGGAATTCCGCTCCTGCTTCGGCTGCGGCAACATCCTCGTCAGTCGGCCTGACTTTAGGATCGTCCACGCCACTCGGACGAATCACCTCGCTGTCGGCAAGGAGGGTCCAGTCTTCGGTCCATCCGCCGTTCACGGCCCAGTAGGACTCGTCAGAGGTGTTCTTCGGCTCTTCCGCGCTTCCGTAGAGCTTGAACTTGCGCGGATTGAAATTCCCGAAAGCCCAGTACGCTCCGCTGTCGTCGCCCAAGGTGCCGTTACTCTTATCGTACCACGGATTTCTTCCCCACACCCTGTAGCTGCCAAGGCAATAGGAACCGCCGAGATCGATGGTCACGATGATCGGATGATCTTCCGAGACTTTCTCCTCGGAACCCGGAGTATGCCACATGTTCAGATGGTTGTCAGTGATACCGTCGAACAGCCTGGAATACGGGAAATCCTTGTTCCACGTACTCATCTCGCCCGGAAGGGCTCTCGTGTTGTCCGATTCCGGATAATGCTTGATCCTGTCGAGCGGCACGAGGATGCCGTACTCGGGAAGATATACGGTCTTCGCATCCGTAGAGGCCACGATGTCGAGGACTTCCCCGCCGGAAGACGGAGCATAGTAGGACTTCAGGGTCAATGTCTGCCCCTTGTCAGCACCATCTGAAGGCAGGCTTATGCTTTCGGTGTCATTTTCCACCCTGAGCACCGTCTGCTTGCCGTCGAGAGTGTATACCAGTTCGGAGTATTTCAGATCCGGATCCTCTATTTCGGCTACGTCGAATTCTGCGGTTTCCGTGGTAAGCGCAGTACAGGTCAGCTGCCGGCCGGACTTTCCGGACAGATAGTCGGCTCCATAGACAGACACGTTTTCGCATTCGGCTGCCGTAGAAGCCTTGTTTTCGGCATTATAGCTTGTCACGGAGACGGTATAGACCTTTTCCGCCACAGAGGACGCTTCGAATGTCAAATTCTCCTGACCCGTTTCGACAGCGATCTCCTTCGAAATATTATCGCCATACGAAACGACCACCCTGGCAGTCCTCGGGTCGATGATGTCGGCAGTCAGGACAAAACGTTCGTATCCGGGAACGACCTTCAGATTTGCTACAGGACTGACACCTGCGGCTCCGGTTTTCATAAGCCGGATACGCCTCGACACGCTGACTCCCGGAGTGGTGTTATCGGTAGAGTAGACCTTCCAATAGAGGAGGACGACGTCTTCCGTCTCGCCCGACGCTTCGAAAATCTTCATAAGATCCGAAGATGAAAGGGTCAGGGTCTTGGCGCCGGACACTTCCAGTTCCACTCCTTCAGGCTCGATGGCCGTGCCGTCTTCCGTCGTGCTGAAATCTATGCGGTAGCTGGCGATGGACGAGCCGTTGTCCCACGTGAAGGTCACATCGGACGTCTCGCCAAGATCGCAGAATTCGTTGTCGGAAGGCGTACGCAGATAGATTTCCTCGGTTTCGACTTCAAGTCTGGTGACATTGAGTGTACGCCACTGAGAAGCCTCGGCCTCGCCTTCATTTGCCGGACGTACCGTCCACATGACCGGGGAAGTGGAGTTGACAGGCTTTCCCCAGTTTTTCATCAGCAGATCCATGTCAAGTGCCTTGATTTCACGTGAAAAAGCCGTGGATGGTAGGCTGTATACCTTTTCGGAAGTACCGTCCGTATCATCTGCCAGCACCAGTTCGAATCCGCCAGGGACAGAACCGGAAGCCTGCCAGGCAAATCTTATGTTCCCGTCCTTCAGATCCGCCGAAGCATTGTCTTCAGGAGAAACAGCCGTGATGGCGACAGTCTGAGGGGCAGCCTCTTCCTGACAGGCCCAAAGGCCTGCCAGAAAGGCTGCGGACAGCAGAGTGTATCCGAATATTTTCAATATGTTTTTCATGATTCTTATTCTTCAGGTGTGTATTGATAGAAATGAAGTTCGCCGAATGAAATCCTGTAGCGCTCCAGCGGGTCCCAGGTCTCCGTGATGACGATTCTGACGTAGCGGACTCCGGACGCTTCCATATCTACAGGGAACTCGAATCCGGCTGCAGCCGCTTCATAGTCTTCGGCAGTCGGCACCCAGTTGGTGATGCCGGATCCGCTTACGGTAGGCCCGTTGTAGCTCGGCCTTATCACTTCGCTGTCGGCAAGCAGAGTCCAGTCATCGAGCCAGTCTCCGTCCACGGCCCAATAGGACACATCCGAAGTATTCTTCGGCTCTTCCGCACTACCGTAGAGCTTGAATGCACGCGGGTTGTAGCTTCCGAATGCGAAATATCCCGTAAAAGCGTTGTTGACTACGTCCCCCGTAGGATTGTCGACGGTGCCGCCGTATCGTCCCCAGACCACATAGCTGCTGAGGTTGTATGTCGCACCGAGGTCGAAGGTGGCTATGATCGGATGCTCCTCCGACACTGTTTCACTTGATCCCGGAGTATGCCACATGTTCAGTTGGTCGGTCGTGTTGCCGTCGAACAGCATCGAGTAGGCGAATGGTACCCCATTCAGAATGGAACAGTCGATCATCTCGTTCGGCAGAGCTCCCGTGTTGTCGTCATTCGGCCAGTGCTTTATCCCCGACAGGGTCACCAGACTGTAAGCCGGGACATAGAGTTTCTGCTCCTTCACGACATCGTCGAGAGCTTCCGGCGCAGGAGAATAATGCTGCCGGAACGTCAACTCCGTACCGGTCTTTATCTCTCCGGCAGCCAGGACATGGCTCTTGGCGTCATTCGCCACCTCGACGGTCTTTTCAGAACCGTCGGCGCCGGTATATGAAAGTTCGCAGGATGACAGGCTTCCGTCAGGCTCCCCGGCAATGGAAATCTCCACACCCTCACGCAGCAGGGCTTCGAGACCAGCCGTTCTCGGAACTATGCCTTCGGTAAATGACTGGAGGTCGTAGACTTCCGCATCATCGGACACGGTCTCGTCCAAAGCATTGCCTTCCGAGTCGTAGGATGTCACCGTGAAAGTCCATTCGCCCGGGTCGAGATTTTCCACCGTATGGCTCATATCGGAACTACCCGCCGGTATATCTATTTCCTTGCGGCCGTCCGCACCCCACTCTATCAGAACCTTGGCGATACGCGGATCGGTAATGGTCCAGGTAAGCTCGGCCTTATGGTCTCCCGGACGGGCAGAGAAGGACGAAACCGGAAGAGGGTCGCCGGCAAGCCTGACAGCACGGGCCGGACTGACTCCCGGAGCCTCTGCAGCGCCGGAACGCACTTTCCAGTACAATACCACCTCGGAGCCGTTTTTATTGTATTCGTCATATACGAGACGGAACACTTCCGCACTTATCACAGCTTCGGCAGAGGTATAGGAATCAGTGTCGGTAGACAGTTCTATCGGCTCGCCGTTCTCGGTGAGGCTGAATTCAAGGGAATAGATGTCCGCGTTCGGAACAGGCTCCCAACTGAATGTCACCTGCTCCACGTCATTCACGGCGATCAGGGCATTTTCGGCAGGCGCGTCCAGGACGATGTCCACCGCGTCCATCGCAAGTGTGGTAAGATTTATACTTCTGTATTCCGAAATGTCGGACACGCTTCCATCCGGACTCTCCACTCTCCACCACACTGTAGCCGTCTGCCGCGGCAGGTAGCCCCAGGACTTGAGTATCCTGTCCAGGTCCACGGCATTGGCCTCATAGCTGAATTTCGTCGCGTAGAACTCGGTTTTCTCCGCAGCTTCCCCGAACCTGTCGGCCGCCAGAGAGAAACAGTAGCCGCCCTCCTGCATTCCGCCGGCCTGCCAGCGGAAAAGCACGTTTCCGTCAGCAAGGTCGTACGAAGCGCCCTCCTCGGGAGAATCATTCCTGATGAATGTCTTCTGAGGGCTTTCAAAATTGTCGCAGGAGACAGCCGCAAGCAGTGAAACCGCCGCGAATGCACCCGCCATTATATTTCTTGTCGATATCATATCATTAGGTTATTATTGTCCGTTCACAGGGTCTTGATGTCCGACTTGTAGATGACATTATAGTCGGTAGTCGTGGAATCGAGGACAAACATCTGCCAGGACGCTCCTCCTTCATATACCCTCACTACGACATGTCCTGCCGGCTTGAAATGAGAGAACAGATCCCCGAGTTCGTTCCTGCTGCAGTCGGTGGTCACGTACAGCTCACGCTCGCCAGGATAAATGGTCTGGTCGATCATCCTTGCGACCTGATCCTTGTAAGGCTGGCGGATGTGGCTGGAAATGGCTATCATCGCCTTCGGCTGAAGGTTTTTCAGGCACTCCTCCGAGGTGGTGTCGAACGTACCGTGGTGGTCGAGCTTCATTACGGTCACAGGGCCGCAGACCTCGCTCACAGGAGTCTCGAAAGTCCTCTCCTGTGACTTGTAGTCCTTCCAGTTCTGTCCCGGGATGTCCCCGCAGTTCCAATACCTGAACTTGCCGTACTGGATCACCACTCCGCAGGAATACATGTTCTCGTCGAGCAGAGACGGGTCTTCCGTGTACATCTTTTTATAGCCGGAGCCGCTTCCAGTCCATACATAGCCGTTTCCGCACAGGTTCCGCACCGAAAAATCCGACCAAGCGGAAGGATTGTGCACCATCTTGAACTGGTCCAGTGCTCCTACCTTGAAGGTTTCCATCTTCATACCGTTTATTTTGGTCTGATAGTCGGTGAATGCCTTGTAGTCATTGTACAGATAGAATTCCCTCTTGCAGAGAGCCTCCGTAGGAATGTCATAGTCCGGCCAGGCCCTGTCCACCAGCTTGTGGATTTTCATCCTGTCGCCGACCATCGTGATGCCCGTCAGCTTATAGCCATTGCTGCCCTGAATGGCATTGCCGGGAGTCCCGATATGGTCTCCGTGGAAATGTGTCAGCCATGCATAGTCGAGTTCTCCAGCCGACGGAGTTCCTGCAGTGAAATGCTTCACGTACTCCACGATCCATTCCCCGACAGACTTGCTTGAATTCGGCAAAACCGCGCATCCCTGCCCTGTCTTGTACCAGTCGGTACCGCAGTCTCCGGCATCCTGAAGCCAGGTCGTACCGTCAGGCAATATCGCGAGGATGGCGTCTCCCCTGCCTGTGGAGATATGGTGTATGTCCATATAGCCTTCCTTCCACTCGGGCAAGTATTCATGAATTTCTTCCGGTTCGTCCGCCTTCGATGAGCAGGCTACTACGGCTGCCGCAGCAGCAAAAAACAAACAATAGAGATATTTCATAACAAAATCGGTATTAGTCCTGTTGTCATTCCCTCTCCCATTTCGGGTTCTGGACAAGGTTCGGATTAAGTCTCAGGTCTTCCAGCGGAATCGGATAGAGATAGTCCCTCTCTTCGTCCCAGGATCTGGGGATATTCGGATTCGCGATGATTTCACCGGACATTCCGTCCGAAAGGGTGAACCTTCCCGCGACATTGATGAATTCCACCTTTCCGTCATCCTTGACATCCGTCGGCTTGGATCCGGTGTAGAACACGACATCGATACTGCCGTCATTGTCGATATCATATATGCCTGGTAATTCTATATAGGCCCCGCGGCATTTCTCCGTAAAGAGCCTGCCTTCCTTCCATCTCACGATGTCATAGTACCTGAACCCTTCGAGGAAAAGTTCCACACGCCTTTCACGGCGCACTTCGAGGATGGCACCCCTGTAATCCCCCTCAACATTCTTGTACTGGTTCTGAAGGAAGGGATCAGGATTGGCTAAAGCATCGGCCAGATTCATATCCGGCATCCCTACCCTGTCCCTGAGGAGGTTTATGGATCTGTTCACGTCGTCCTGCGTGATGGTACCCAGTTCTGCCTTGGCTTCGGCGAAATTCAATAGGACCTCGGCATATCTCATATACGGAAGGCAGTTGTCGCCGTTCACCGTTGTGGCGGCGGTAACGTATTTCGAAATCTGATAGCAGGTCTCGGTGTCGGAGAATATCGGCTTCAGTATCGTGTTGCTCCCCGGATATTTGTAGCCCTGCGTCCTTATGGACTGGGAAAGCCTCGGGTCGCGGTTCTGGGTGGAAGTATAGAAATCCTCGGTCGCATATCCCGGCTTTTCAGTGTAGCGTGAGCCGTCGGTGCAGAGATAGGACAGGAAGAGAGACCTGGTCATACTCGGATGGGTCTGCGACGGCCCCTGGATATGCAGATTCAGGTAATGATTGACATTCAGGTCATTATTGTATGTCCTGGCCAGAATGAACTCACTGCACGGAGTGCTCGACAGGAACATGTCGGCATACGGCCGGTCGGATTTGGGATCTTTATAAATGGTATACCCGCTGGTCCTCATCATCTCGTCGGCCGTCTCCGCACATTCCTCGAGCATGTCCTCCCAGCCGTCCATGTCGCGGTATTTGCGGTACGTACCCTCGAATAGGCAGACTCTCGTCTTCAGGAGCATGGCAGTCCAGCGCGAAACGGTGCAGGCATCCTTGGTCGAAGGGGCATACTCGATTGCATAGTCGAGGTCGTCTATGATGTTGTTGTAGACAAGGTCCCGGGAATCCCTCGGCTTCATCAGCAGCTCCGTATCCTCCTGTTCGATCACCTGGTCGTACCACGGCACGTCTCCGAACCGTTTCATCCTTTCGAAATAGAAATAGGCTCTCCAGAAACGGGCCACGCCGTCGTATGTACGTCTTGCGACGGCATCGCTGCAGTTCGACGAATGTTCGAGGAAGAAATTGATGCTCCTCAGAGAGGACCATGACCATCCGCCGCCGCTTCCCGGAGTGTACCTCAGGTTCGACTGGTATTCCGTCGGAACAGTATTCGTGGCGATGTCGTCACCCTGGTCCACGGGACTGGTGATGGAAGTCACGATGTCGCCGAGGTTGTCGGTGTAGAACCTGTTGCAGTACGTGGCAAGCTCGCTCTCGTTGGTAAAATAGCTTTCGGGAGCCAGGTCGGACAGCGGATAACGCTCCAGATAGTCGTCGTTGCAGGAAATGGCAAAAACGGCTGCCGCTGCGAATGCGATACTCCTCGATAATGTATGTAAATTCTTCAGTTTCATATTACAATGTATTTAGCATCAGAATGAAAATTCGACACCGACAGAGAATGTCCTGCTGAACGGATATGTCCTGCCGTCTCCGCTGAGCGTCTCTTCAGGGTCCATGTACTTGGTCTCCAACGGCGACCAGGTAAACAGGTTCTCTCCGGAGAGGTACACCCTGATTTTCTTCATGTGGATCTTGTCGAGAACCTTTCTCGGCAGCGTGTACCCTATCGTCAGGTTACGCAGTTTGCAGTAGGCCACATTCTGGATATACTGGGTATTCGGCTTGTCGAGCTCGCTTCCGGCAGCATAGCCCCTCAGACGAGGGAAATAGGCGTCCGGATTTTCCGCAGACCAGATCTTGTCCTCGAAATCCGACGGCAGGAAAGACACGTAAGGGCGGGAATACGGGCCCCAGAACATCGTGGCCTCGGCTTCCGGCACCCAGTTCTTGTGACCTATTCCCTGAAAGAATGCGTAGATGTCGAAACCGTACCAGCCGAGTGTCAGCGTGAGTCCGAACGGAAACCTTGTGGATGAATTTCCTATGATGGAAAGGTCACCGTGATCGTCTACGGTACCGGCTCCGCTGTTCACCACATTGTCACCGTTCAGATCCACCCAGCGGGAATCTCCGGCATAGTATCCCGGAATCTCGCGATTGGCTACCTGGGTCATATTGACGGTGGAGGTGTATTCCGCAGCTTCGGCATCGGTGGCGAAGCGTCCGTCGATGGTGTAGCCCCAGATTTCCCCGAGTTTCTGCCCCTCGTAGTACTGGTCCAGAAGCTTGGTAGGGTTGTTGAACCTCGTGATCCAGGTCTGGGAATCGGAAAGGACGGCCTTGACGCTGTAGTTGAACGGACTGCCGGCCAGATTGAAACTGTCCCTCCATCCGATTGCCAGCTCGAAACCCTTCGTCACAAGGTCGGCCGCATTCTCCTTGGGCTCAGTCGCCCCGAATACGTTCGGCAGGGCAGGCCCTTGGGTGAGCATCCCGGTAGTAGCCCTGCTGTAGAGGTCGAAGGTGAAGTTGAACCTGTTCTTGAACATGTCCAGATCGAGACCTATGTTGTTCGTCGTCACGGTCTCCCAGGTAAGGTCGCCTGCCACCGGAGCCGGCGTGCTGGTCTGCTTGATCCTGTCGCCGTTGCTGTCCAGCCATGAGGAATCATTTATGCTCATCGTGGAGATATAGGAGTAGTTGGCGACGTTCTGGTTGCCGAGAGTACCGTACGAATACCTTATCTTCAGGTTGTCGATCCACCTTTTTGCCGGTTCGAAGAATTTTTCCTCGCTTATCCTGTAACCTACCGAAAATGAAGGGAAAAATGCGAAACGGGAATTTTTCGGGAATCGGGACGAACCGTCGTAACGGCCGCTGAACTCCACGAGATATTTGCCGGCGAAGTCATAGTTGAGCCTGACAAAAGCTCCTCTGAGGGCATATTCGGACTGTCCTCCGTACCACTGCGGCGAATCGCCCACAGCCAGACCTATGTCGTTCAGGGTCTCGGATGCGATGTTCTTGGGAGCGATGGTCACGTTCTTATAGTAGTAATCCTCCTGGTTGAAGCCGACCATGGCCCCGACATGATGACGGCCGAAAGTGTTGTCGTAGGTGGAGAATATATTGTAGATATTGTAGTCGCGGTTCCTGCTCCAGTCGGTAAGCTGGTCCCTGTTCAGCGGATCCCAGTTCCAGGTAGCGGACTCTCCGGGATAAAGGGAGTACGGCACGGCCACAGACCTGTACCAGCGTCTCGTGTCGGTGTTGCGGTATGTATAGTTTGCCGTCACCGTCCAGCCCTCCAGCAGTTTGAACTGGGCCTCGAAGGTCGTGTAAAGTTCCGATTCGGACTGTTCGCCCTTCGACTTGCCGTAGAGCTGTATGGCGTGGAGACCGAAGCCCATGGTGTAGTTGGACATGTCGGAGTTGCCCGTGAGCGTCCCGTCAGGGTTGACAGGGACATACTGCGGGTGATAGTGATAGTAGGCGGTATAGAACTGCGCGTCATTGCTTCCTACCGGGAAGTCATTGTCCGGAGTGTAGCTCTGGTTGAAGCCCGTCCATTTGTAACTCGTCTTGTAGAAACGGGTGGTATTGCTGATGGTCAGCCATTTGGTGATGTCGGCACCGACCTTGACCATCATTCCGTACTGGTTGTACCTGTCCGGGGCAATACGGAAGATGCCCTGCTCGTTGGAATAGTTTCCGGAGATGAGGTATTTCACCTTCTTCTGCGTTCCGGACACGCTCAGGGAATGCGATGTCTTGGGGCGGAAACGTTTGTACAGATAGTTGAACCAGTCGAAGTTTCCGTAGTAGTTGTACCTGTCCTTGCCGTTCACGTTCGTGACCACGACCCAGGGGCGATCCGGATTTTCGACCTTGTCGTTGCGTCTGATGTACAGTTCGTTCCATTGCTCGTCGCTATACTTGAACAGATGCGTTCCCTTGGAGTTGTAGAATGCCTGGTCGTTTATGCGGGAATTCGTCCAGGCATCGGTGACGAAGTCGGTGCACACCGCGTGGGTGGAGACTCCGAAACTGCCCTGGTAGTCCACGTTCACCGTACCGTCCTCGGCGCTCTTTGTCGTGACGAGGATCACGCCGAAAGCGGCCCTGGCACCGTACACGGCGGATGCTGAGGCGTCTTTCAGCACGGAAATGCTTTCCACGTCATTCACATTGATGTTGTCGAGAGAGCCGGGGATACCGTCTATCAGGATAAGGGGCTCGCCTCCGTTGATAGAACCCGTACCGCGGATGTCTATCGTGCTGGACTTGCCGGGCTGTCCGGAGGAGAAAGAGATGTTGAGGTTCGGAACCTGGCCCTGGAGCGCCTGTGTCATCTTGAGCACCGGACGGTCCTGCATCTCATCGGCCTTTATCTGGCTGACCGCACCTGTCACATTCACTTTTTTCTGTACGCCGTAGCCCACTACCACGACTTCATCGAGGACGGATATGTCTTCCTGCATCGGAATCGACATATTCGCGTTGGTGCTCGAGGCCGGGATCTCTATGTCCTTGAAACCGAGAAGAGATACGGCGATCACATCGTCTTCCGGAACCTCAAGGCTGAAGTAGCCGTCCAGGTCGGTCACCGAAGACCTTGTCATGTCGTTTTTGGAATATACCATAGCGCCCACGAGCGGGTCGCCGGACTTGTCGGTCACTTTTCCCCGAACCGTTTTCAGCTTGTCTGACCGTGCCGCCTTTTTTGAAAGCAGGATATATGAATCCTTGATTTCGTACCGGATGTCTGTCCCGCTGACCATCTGGTCGAGAGCATTGGAAAGAGGCTCGTTGTCCACGTCGACGGACACTTTCACGGAAAGGTCCACATCTTTGTCGGAGCCGAAAAGATAGCGGGTCTGCCGCTCTATTTCGGTCATGACATTTTCCATGGCCGTGTCCTCCATCTTTATCGTCACCCTGACGTTCTGTGCAGACGCTTCGCTTGGGGAGAGCAGGCAGGAAAAATACAATACAATAGCCAGGCAAATTTGCCGGACAATTATTTTCTTCATAAATTTGTAAGATTTTTTGAGGCAGCACGAAAACTGCCTCTGAGTTCAATCATTTTATGCTATCAGGATTGGACGGCCTGCAGGTGTTGCAGCATCTGCAGGCTTTTGTTTTTCCAGGCCCGACTTGTTATCCGGTATCCATCATGAGCGTGTCGGTTTAGTGTGTCATTAATATTATAAGGTATCGTTTTCATAGTTTTTTCGGGTCGCAGTCTTCAATATTCTGGTCTTTTTCCGGTTGCAGTTTTCAATAATCGTGGTTTTCAACGGCCGTTCAATGTCGCGGTCCGGGTTCCGTGTATGTATGTGGTCAGTCTATGTATATGGTATTTCCTGCCGTATCGTATGTATAAGTGAAGTCGGACGTCCTTTTCAGGATGTCCAGGGCGGTCGAGATGCCGTCGGAAATCCTGATGCGCAGCCTGCCGTAGCCGATTTGCGGCAATTCGGCGCGACGTATGACTATGTTCACGTTATAGTATTTTTCAAACCTGTCCATCAGAGAGTCGAAAGGGAGTCCGGCCGCCGAAATGATGCCTTCGGTCCAGAGGAAATCCTCCCTGCTGCCGAGTTCCGAAAGGGAAAGTTCCCCGCCGGAGCAGACTGCGACAGTATTTTCGGTCATAGTGTACCGCCGGCCGTCGGCCTTGTCTGTCAGAGCCACCTTTCCTTCCAACAGTGCCGTGGAAAACAGTCCCTTGTCCTCCTCCGCCACTACGTCGAACTTCGTCCCGAGGACCCTGATGTCGTACCGGAATGTCTCCACCACAAAAGGCTTGTCCTCGTCATGCTCGACATCGAAAATGGCTTCGCCCTCGAGCCTGACCCTTCTCTCGTTCCCGTAGAATACCGCAGGGTACTCTATCCGGCTGTCCGCATTCAGATGCACCACCGTCCCGTCGGAAAGGGTCACGGTCGTGATCTGTCCGGGGCTGTTCGAAAGGGCCAGAGTGCTTTCCTTCACGAGATCCTTGACCGGTTTCGTAAAGAAAAGGTCGGAAACGAAAAAGCCGAGGGCCAGCGATGCGGCGACGCTGACCGTGAGCCACACCGTACGCGAGCGGCGTTTCCGCCTCCCGAGCTGCATTTCCGCCTCCGTGCGCACCTTTGCCACTTCCGCCGAAGAAAGGAACATCTGGCTTACGAGGAAAACGTCGTATGCTTTCCGGAATTCCCGTTCATTGTCTTCGCTCTCCTTCAGCCATTGGCCCAGACATTCAGCTTCTTCTTCCGTATTCATATTCTGGAAGAACCTGTACATCAAGTCTCTGTCTACTTTCATACGCTTGCTTTTTTCCGGCTTTCACAATTAATTACACGCAACTCCTGCCGATTCCTACAAAAAATCCGTATTTTTACGGTCAAATTCTTTTCCGATGGAAAAAAAAGACGGATGTGACGACATATTGTTCCGACAGGCATTCAACGACAACCGGGAGATGCTTGAAAGGCTTGCATACTTTTCCGTACGTGACAAGGAGGCAGCAAGGGATATCGTCAGCAGTGCATTCCTGAAGCTGTGGGAGACGCGGGAGAACATAGACAGGGAGCGCTTCCTCCCCTATATTTACGTCTCCGTAAAAAATGCCTGCCTCAACTACAGGCGGGATTCCGCCACCCACCGGAATGTCTACGACAACATCCGTCAGCGGGAGCAGTCTGCGATGGAGTTCTACACCAAGGCCATAGAGAGTTGCAATCCGGCCGACCTCTATGTGGAGGACATCCTCGCCATCTGCAGGGAAAGGCTCGGGAATTACCCCCCCCTAATGAGGCTAATCTATACGAAGAGCAGGGTGGACGGAATGAGCTACAAGGAAATAGCCGAGGCGTTGGACATTTCCGTCAAGAAAGTCGACAACAGCCTGCAGGCCGTGATGAAAGACCTGCGGATCGCCCTTGCCGACTATCTCGACTTCTTCATCCTTGCAGCCATACTTGACAATGTTCAAAACAGTTTCTAAATTTGTGGGATTTCCATCGGAACAACTTAAAAACACACATAGATTATGAAACACTTTACCTTACCGAAAGACGGCGGGCTGATCGAAAAGGATCTGCCGGCCGACATCCTTCACAGCTATGAAAAAATACCTGCCGAAATATACGAAGACCAGGAAGACGCGAGCCGGGAAATAGCCGGCATCATCATTTCCGCCATCAAGGCCTGCAAAGGCGGCACCTTCAGGCTCGGACTGACCACGGGCACCACTCCGGTCTCCCTTTACCGCGAACTTTCCGCAAAATACCGCGAGGGTGCGGTTTCCTTCGCCGACGTGGAAGTATTCAGCATAGACGAATACTATCCGGTGGGGAAAACTGAAGCCCAGAGCCGCAACCACAGGCTTCACGAGGAATTCCTGAACAATGTCGACATCCGGAAAGAGAACATCCACATCCCTGACGGGACAGTCGCCAAAGACAGGATTTCGTCATACTGCGCGGAATACGACAAGGCTGTCTCGGGACTCGACCTGCTTGTGATAGGGGTCGGCGAGCAGGGCCAGATAGGCTTCAACGAAGCCGGTTCGTCCGAAAAGAGCCGCACCAGGACAGTGCTCCTTTCCTACAAGTCGAGGAAGGCACAGTCGCGCAATTTCAACGGCAACATAGCCGACACGCCCAAGACCGCCATTACGGTCGGCATAGCCACGATGATGAGCGCAAAGAAAATCATCCTGATGGCCTGGGGCGAGGACAAGGCCGGGGCCGTCAAGGACATCGTCGAAGGGCCTGTCACCCCTGCCTGCCCGGCATCGTTCCTGCAGAAGCATGAAAACATCACGTTCTACACCGACGACAACTCGGCCAGCCTGCTGACACGCATCGTGGCTCCATGGCTTGTCGGGCCGTGCGAGTGGACGCCGAAATTCATCAGGAAAGCCGTGGTATGGCTCTGCGAGACCGTACACAAGCCGATTCTCAAGCTGACGCACCAGGACTACATACAGAATTCCCTCGGGGAGCTCCTCGAGCAGAAAGGGGCATACGACAAGATCAATATCGACGTGTTCAACGACCTGCAGCACACCATCACGGGCTGGCCGGGAGGGAAACCTAACGCAGACGATTCCACACGTCCCGTCTCCTCCGCCCCGTTCCCGAAGAGGGTGGTCATCTTCTCGCCGCATCCGGACGATGACGTCATCTCCATGGGCGGTACCTTCATCCGGCTGGTAGAGCAGGGCCACGACGTACATGTGGCATACGAGACTTCCGGCAACGTCGCCGTACACGATGACGTGGTGCTCCAGCACATGGACACAGCCCACGAGCTCGGATTCGCGGACAAGTTCGGCGAAGTGAAGGCCATCGTGGACAGCAAGAAACCGGGTGAACCCGAACCGAGGCCGCTCCTGGACATCAAGGCCGCCATCCGCCGTGCCGAAGCCCGTTCCGCAGTGAGGTCTTTCGGACTGAACGAGAACACCAACGCACACTTCCTGAACCTGCCGTTCTATGAGACGGGAGGCATAAAGAAAGGCCAGCGGACACAGGCCGACATCGACATCATCAAAGACCTTCTGGACAAGGTCAAGCCTCACCAGATCTACCTTGCAGGAGACCTGGCCGATCCTCACGGGACACACAGGGTATGTACCGAGGCCGTACTTGCGGCACTGGAGCAGCTGAAGGACGAATCCTGGCTGAAAGAATGCCACGTGTGGCTGTACAGGGGCGCCTGGATGGAGTGGGAGCTCGGAAAGGTGGATATGGCGGTGCCGCTCAGCCCGGACGAACTCATCAAGAAACGCCACGCCATCTACCGCCACGTCTCGCAGAAAGACATCGTGCCTTTCCCGGGCGACGATTCGCGCGAGTTCTGGCAGAGGGCGGAAGACAGGACACAGAATACTGCCCGTCTCTACAATGATCTGGGAATGGCAGAATACCAGGCTATCGAAGTGTTCGTGAAACTGTTCTGAAAAGGCCCTCACGGACAGTCCTGACGGAGGCGCCGGCGGGACTGTCGGGACAATCAAGGCATAAGGATAATCAAAACATAAGGATATGAGAGTAATCATCAACGAAAACGATGCGAAAGGGGCCGTATGGGCCGCGCATTACATAGTTTCAAAAATCAGGGAAAAGGCCTCCGCGACCGACAGGCCTTTCGTGCTCGGCCTGCCTACCGGCTCCACGCCGATTGCCACATACAAGGAGCTGATAAGGATGAACAGGGCCGGAGAAGTGTCGTTCAAGAACGTCATCACGTTCAACATGGACGAATACGTAGGCCTCCCGGAGTCGCATCCGGAAAGCTACCATTCGTTCATGGCGAAAAATTTCTTCGACCATGTGGATGTGCCCAAGGGTAATATAAACATCCTGAACGGGAATGCCCCGGATCTCGAGGCGGAGTGCGCTTCCTACGAAGCCCGCATCGAAGCGGCAGGCGGCATCGACCTGTTCATGGGCGGTGTCGGGGAAGACGGGCACCTCGCATTCAACGAGCCGTTCTCCTCGTTAGTGTCGAGGACGCGCGTAAAAACCCTGACCTACGACACCATCCTCGTGAACTCGAGGTTTTTCGACAATGACATCACCAAGGTTCCGAAACTCGCGCTGACCGTCGGCGTCGGCACCGTGCTTTCCGCCAGGGAAGTGCTCGTGCTCGCTTTCGGGCACAAGAAAGCCCGCGCCCTGCAGCAGGCCATCGAAGGCGCATATTCCCAGGCCTGCACCCTCTCGGCCCTCCAGGCCCACCCTCACGGCATCATCGTCTGCGACGAACTCGCCGCCGGCGAACTGAAAGTCAACACTTACCGCTACTTCAAGGACATCGAGAAAGACAATCTGTAGCGCCGGGATGCGGATATCTGAGAGTGTGCACAGGTCAGTCTTTCGAAGAAAGACGTTTGAGGGTGGCCGAAAGCTGGTCACCCTCTTTGGTTTTTCAGCCAATATTCAAAAAGCGGATCCTGAAATTCGATATGATTGTCCGGGAAAATATCTACCAAGTCTTTTTCAAGGACGGCCTTACGCAGGTTCTTGATATTGGCAGACGTGCCTAAATTATATTTAGCCAGGATCTCGGCAGACGAAAAATTCCGGACTCCGTCAGAAACGGCGGTAAGAAAATTGATCTGCCTTTCCGTCAAAGTGTCGGTCAGATTGGCAAACAGAAGGCTCAACTGGCCTACAATATCGAGAAACGAACTGAAAACCAAAGTTTCATCCGCCGTATTTTCCGTCCTTAACCACACCTGCTGACTTAGCTGTTGGGTATAATACGGATGGCACTTCACAAGGTCTGCGATCATTCCTGCGGCATCCGGCGTTATCCGCTTGCCGCTATCAGAGAATCTGGATAAGATAAAATCCACCCATTTGCCACGTTCAATCTTGTCGAGGAAAAGAATGTCTCCGAATTTGTAGAACGGCATATTGTAACTGTTGAATATATCCAGCAACATATGACGTTTGCTCCCATACAGGCAATAGCAGGTTTTGGTATGGCGCTGCCAATGCGACCTTAATTTCTGCTGAAAGGCAAGCGTATCATCATAATTCCCTATATTCTGAAATTCATCTATGCAGACTATCATTTTCTTTCCTGTTTCCCTGCATATTTTATCCGGCAGTTCCAGAATATCGTCGTAACTCATTCCGTTTCCCTTGAACTCCACTCCGAACGACAGTTCATACGTCTGGGCTACATCTGACAGTGAAATTGTCGGCATAAGTTTTCCGAGATACTTTCTGACATTTGCTATGAATTCCTCGAATTTTGAAGACGAAGCCTTCAACACCGACTGTGCGAAAGACTTGTAGAACTGCTCTTCGTTTCGACAGTTAAATATATCCAACTGACATATTATAATACTCTTATCATCTGCAAATTTCTCAACTACACGATTGACAAGAGACGATTTTCCCCACCTGCGGGGAGCTATAAGCACAGTATTCACAAGTCCGGAAAAATTCAGATACAATCTTTCCTGATCGGTTTCCCTGTCGGTAAAATTCACGCCGTCCGCGATTTTTCCATATATAAAAGGTATCTCCATATCGGTAAGCATTATATGCAAAGATACTCGATCAAATCGACAAATACAATAAAAATGAAATGAATCGATTTGAAATCATCTTATTTCAAATCGATTCATTTCAAATTATATTGTATCATCCAGAAAAGCTATTCGGCCGAGAAGCTGAAGATGCAGGTGCTGGAGTACTTTTCGCCCGGGCGGAGAAGGACGGACGGCCACTGCGGCTTGTTAGGTGAATCAGGATAATGCTGGGTCTCCAGGCAGACGGAGGCTCTGAACGGATAGGCGATGCCGTGCTTGCCGACAACAGTGCCGTCCAGGAAATTCCCGGTATATACCTGGATTCCGGGCTCGTTCGTGAAAACCTCCAATTTTATTCCGGTCTTGGGGGAATAAAGCGAAGCCGCTGCCTTAGACAGGTCGCCGGCGGTATTCAGAACCCAGTTGTGATCGTAACCCTTGCCGTTTTTCAACTGCTGGAAATCGGCATCGATATCCTGTCCGACCGTCTTCGGAGTCCTGAAATCCATAGGGGTTCCCTCCACAGGGAGGATTTCGCCGGTAGTCATGAAAGTGGAGTCCACCGGAGTGAAACTGTCGGCATCGATGCAGAGGAGATGGTCTGTGGCAGGCTGTGACGGGTCTCCGGAAAGATTGAAGTACGAATGGTTCGTCATGTTTATGACAGTCGCCTTGTCCGTTTCGGCAGAATACTCGATTTTCAGGGAATTGTCGTCATCGAGGGTGTATTTTACCGTAGCTTTCACTTCGCCCGGGAAATTCGCATCCCCGTCAGGAGACACTATGGCAAGAGTAAGGGAGTTGTCATCCACGCTTACCACATCGTAAGTCCTGTACTGCCAGCCGTCCGGCCCGCCGTGCAGGCAATGTCCGTAGTTGTTCTGCGGAAGCTGGTATTCCACCCCGTCCACAGTGATTCGCCCGTCAGCTATCCTGTTCGCATAGCGGCCGATCGCTGCTCCGAAATCGCTCGGGACAGTCCTGTAGTCCTGTATGTTGTCGAAGCCGAGGAGTACGTCACACAGTTTTCCGTCCCTGTCCGGCACCATCACCGACACTATCCTCCCGCCGAAGTTCGTGATGCAGACCTCCATGCCGTTGGAATTGGTCAAGGTGTAAAGAGCTGTGGTCTTCCCGTCCTTCTCGGATTTGAAATTCTCCGGATCCAGCCCCGACAGGGTCATGTCCGTACTGCCGCAGGCCATAGCCGAAAGCAAGGCTGCCCCGCACAAAACTTTTTTCATTGTCATAATCATTTTCCGTTATTCTCACAAATTTACATTTTTCCATCTAAAAGTACAAATCCCCCCTCATCCGACACACCTCCCGCACATTATCCCGCACCTGCCTTTCCGAGCCGGTGCAGTGATGCTTTGCACTGAAAAAAAGATACAGATTGTCCGCAAAAGCATCGTTTCGATGTCATCTCGAGTGAAGTCGGGAGATCACATCCGGCTCTGCTTTTGCGGACAATCAAAAACAAACAACTGAACTGCAAGCGGATCAATCCGCAAGCCTGAGACCTGTGACAGTCAGGTCTGCATTGGCGCCCTTATAGCTGTAGGAGTAGGATTCGAAATTGTCTGCGGTAACTGCGACTGCACCAGAGGTCTCGGTTCCGTCTTTGACCTTACCCTCGACTGAACCGCCGATCTTACAGTCCGTAAA
>CASFLY010000125.1 GCA_949295645.1 uncultured Bacteroidales bacterium
GAAAGAGCCTGCCTTTGCGTAAATCCGAGCCGTACCAGATCCGCTACCGAAACGGTGTTGGGGTCGAACCTGAAATTCTCCACGCTTTTTACGGAAGCCTTCTCCCTTACGGCCGCCACCCCGGGACTGTGCTGCGCCTCCTTTTTCACGACACAGGCTTCTCTGCCACGGACAACCTCCATCGAAGCCTCTCTGCGCTCCGGGGAAAGCCGGCGCAGGACACTCTCGGCCAAAGCCTTGTCTATCACGAAAACCGTATCCGGAACATCCTTGCGCTCCAGAATCTTCAGAACCGAAGCCTTGTGTATGAACAATGCCGCCTGATAACCGATGACCAAAAATACAAGAGCGGCCATTCCTGCCGCAAAAGACGAACTCAGTCCTCGTTTTCCGTCCCCTCTGTCGCCTTTTTCCAGTTGTTCTTCTCCTTCACTTTCTCCTTTTCGGGAGCCCCCTCCACGATTATTACTATTTCGCCTTTCGGCTCATGAGCGGAATACCACTGCGCCACATCCGCCAGCGGCCCCCGCCTGTGTTCTTCGAATTTTTTCGAGATCTCCCTCGCCACACAGCATCCTCTGTCCCCGCCGAAGACCTCCGCAAACTGCTGCAGCGTCCGGACCAGCCTGTAGGGCGACTCGTAGAAAACCATCGTCCTGTGTTCGGCGGCCAGTTCGGCAAGCCGCGTCATCCGGCCCTTCTTCACCGGCAGGAAGCCCTCGAAACAGAACCTGTCGCAAGGGTAGCCCGAACTCACCAGAGCCGGGACAAAAGCCGTAGCCCCCGGCAGAGTCTCAACTTCTATTCCCTCCCCGACACAGGCCCTGACCAACAGAAAGCCCGGATCCGATATCCCGGGAGTCCCGGCGTCGCTAATCAAGGCCACATCGGCACCTGCACGGATCCTTTCCCGGATGAGAGGCACGGTCTGGTGTTCGTTGAACTTGTGATGTGACTCCAGACGCCCGTGAATGTCATAGTGTTTCAGCAGCACGGAACTGGTACGGGTATCCTCAGCCAAAATCAAATCCACTGATTTCAAGACATTTACAGCCCTGAACGTCATATCTTCGAGATTTCCGACAGGCGTCGGGACGATATAGAGTTTTCCCATAAATTTTCCTATCTTTGCGCCACGCCGTTACAAATTTAAGGAAATGTTTTCAGAATGCGTAAAAAAAGCGGGGTCGATCGAGGTGATTTGCGGCTCGATGTTCTCCGGAAAGACAGAAGAACTTATCAGGAGGCTGAGAAGAGCCCAGTTCGCCAATCAGAAAGTGGAGATATACAAACCGGCCGTAGATGTCCGGTATTCCGATGACGAAGTGGTCTCACACGATTCCCACAGCATCCCGTCGACTCCGATAGACACGCCTGCAAGCATGCTCCTGCTGTCGAGCGATGTAGATGTGGTAGGGATTGACGAGGCGCAGTTTTTCGACGATACGATAGTGGAGGTGGCCCAGACCCTGGCGAACAGGGGGATAAGGGTAATCGTGGCAGGGCTCGACACGGATTTCTCCGGGAAGCCGTTCGGGCCGATGCCGGCACTGATGGCTGTCGCCGAAGACGTGCAGAAAGTGCACGCGATCTGTGTGCACTGCGGAAGTCCGGCCAACAATTCCCACAGGCTGTCATCCGACGACAGTCTGGTCGTCCTGGGAGAGAAAGACATGTACGAACCTCTATGCCGGCACTGCTACAATGCCGCCATTGCCGGCGAGGCGGCACGTACGACTACTTCCGGGGATGACTGTCCAGAATAGCCTCCTGCCAGGTCCGCTTGTCGATATGTGTGTAAATCTCGGTGGTCAGGATGCTCTCATGCCCCAACATTTCCTGCACGGCACGCAGATCCGCCCCGTTGGCGATAAGATGAGTGGCGAACGAATGCCTCAGGGAATGAGGGGAAATCGCCTTGTTTATGCCGGCCGCCATCGCCCGGTCTTTCACAAGATTGAATGCCGAGACACGTGAAAACCTCCCGCCGCGTGCATTCAGGAATACGAAACCGGAATACTCATAGCCTGAAGGCTCGGGTCTGGCCTGCAGATAGGCCTTCAGGGCATCCGAAGCCATTTCGCCGAGCGGAACGAGCCTCTGTTTGTTCCCCTTTCCGATAATCCGGACAAACCCCTCATTGAAATAGATATCCGAAATCTTCAGTCCTACAGCCTCTGACACACGCAGGCCGCAGCCATACATCACTTCAAGCAAGGCTCTGTCCCGGAGCCCTTTCCAGTCAGAAGTGTCTATGGAGGAAATCATCGCCTCAATGTCTTCTACGGACAACACGTCCGGAAGCGACCTGCCTGCCTTGGGCGCTTCCACCCTGTCGCAGGGATTGTCCTTTATATAGCCTTCCAATATCATATAATTGAAAAAAGAACGCATCGCGCTCAATATGCGCGACTGCGTCCTTTTCGCAATGTCCTGTCTCCCCGAAAAATAGGCTATGATATCATCAGGGCGTACATTTTCCGGATCGAGCCCGGTACTTTCGAAAAACAGGGTCAGATCCGACAGATAGGCAGACACGGTATTCCCGGACATCGAACGCTCGATTCCGAGATACGAGCCGAATTCGGGAATTATCTGCTCCGCTTTCAGCATAGGCCGGGACCCGTCCGTCCGCTTAAAGAGTGGCGTATTTACGGCCGTATTCCATCATCTGGCCGAGATAGTCCGTGGTGTATTCTATCCTGTAGTCGGCCACTTTCCCGTTCTTCTCCACCGGGACGATTTCCGGATTCACGAATCCGCCGTACGGCTTCAGGTTCAGTGCGGCATATCTTTCCAGCACTTCCTTGTGAAGGTCCGGATCGATATTTATCGCGTATTTCTCCACCAATGCCTTGCCGGCAGCATAGTCCCCTTCCGACTTGATTCTCTGGACCTCCGCAAGGAGCTTCCCGAACAGGCCGCGCAGGGCCTCATAATCATTAACCACGAAATAAGTCTTGCCGTCACGCACCTTTTTCTCTATCACATTGCCGTCCTTGCCTGCCTCGTAGCACCATTCGGCAATCAGCTTCCGGTTCTGCATATGCGCCTCGGTATTCTTCCTTCCGGGTTCGACACGGGTGAACTGCACCTGAAGGCCGTTCCGTATATAGTTCGAATACTGGGCCTTGTAGGCCTCTCCATCCGGGATGATGCCGAGCTCTACAAGCTTTGGATCCGCTATGTAATAAAGTCCGAAAAGGTCGGCGCGAGTCTCTTCAAGCGTGGAACTGTACTCGCCCAATGCCGTAGAAGATGTCCCCGGCAGGAGCTGTCCGGAACCGTGGCCAAGACACTCGTGCAGGTCGGTATGGATTTCATCCGTGATATTCAGGTATTTTTCCGCCATCTCCACTTCTTCCTCCGACCAGGCAAACTCTTTCAGCGTACTGTTCGGGGATTCCAGGGCCGCCTTGTTGTAGGCATGCGTGATATTTGCGATAGTCACCGACTTGGAGCCATGGTCCCGCCTTATCCAGTCGGCATTCGGCAGATTGATGCCGATAGGGGTAGCCGGATAGCAGTCTCCCGCCAGTGTAGTCGCATCGATGACCTTTGCCGAAATGCCTTTTACCACCGGCTTCTTGAACCGGCTGTCCACCGGAGAATTGTCCTCGAACCACTGTGCGTTTTCGCTGATGGTTTCCGTCCGCAGCGAAGCCTCATGATCCTTGATGTTCACAAGGCCTTCCCAGGTAGCCTTGCGTCCGAGGGGATCATTGTAGTCCTCTACGAAACCGTTGACGAAATCCACGGTCCCGAGAGTGTCTTTCACCCATTCGATATTGTACTCGTCCCACAGTTCCAGATCCCCTGTCCTGTAATATTCGATCAGCAGACCGATATACTTTTTCTGAGTATCGTTCTCCGCCACTTCACGGGCTTTTTCAAGCTCTGCGACGATCTTTTCCAATGCCGCCCCGTAGAGCCCGCCGATTCTGTAGACTTCTTCCCTGATGACACCGTCTTCACCTTTTACCACCTTGCTGTTCAGACCGTAGGAAACCGGAGTCGGGTCATTCGCGTCGATCATCCCGGCATAGAACTTTTCCACCTCGGCACGGGTCACGTTTTCATAGAAGTTCACGGCCGACGCAGCCACGATATCGCCCGAAGCGTCGGTAGACTTGCGCTGAGGATAGATGTCCGGATTATAGATGACATCCAGGAGCGCGTCAGCGTCCTTATCGTAGCCGGAAGCCTCGAGCAATGATTTGAAATAGTCCTTCGGGCAATCCGGGAAAAACTTGTCTTCCGCATAGTGGTGGTGGATGCCGTTGCTGAAAAACACCCTTTTGGCATAAACGAGGAAATCCTGGAAGTCCTTGCAGTCCCTGTCCCCGCCGTATCCGTCGATAACGGTCTCTATGGCCTTCCTCACCGGCAGGTTCGCCTTGCAGTTCTGCATCCAGATGATGTCCCTTCCGTATTTCGCAGCCTCGCCGAGATGGTAGACATACTCTTTCTGCTTCAGGGTCAGGTCGTCCCATCCCGGAATCCTGTAACGCATTATCTTCAGGTCCGCGAATTCGTCTATCAGATACCTGAAATCCCCTTCCGCTTTCTGCTCCGCATTGCCGCAGGATGCCAGGATTGCGGCAGTACCGAATGTTGCTATCATTTTTCCAATTTTCATATTGTATAATATTTATTGTGTCAAACGCACGGCAAGCAGCGCCAGCCTGTCCCCCTCCCGGTGCCGCAGCGCAGGCCTCCATTCTCTGAAAGCCGCCCGGTCCGAAAGCCCGCTTAGCCGGGAAGTCTGCAAAAATACAAAAATTTGCTTTCCGAGCCTCCGTTTCAGAGGCTGTCCTGAATTTTTTCATCATAAATTTTATGAGGCATTCGCTTTTATTGTCCGGCTTTGCACCGTATTGTTTTTCTTTTTTTCAGCCTTTTTTCTCTTTTTTTGTTTATTTTCGCCGTCTGTAACATCGATAGCCTGATATGGAATCTGTCACTAAATACATATTGTGCCTCTCTGCAATCATTTCGCTGGCAGCATCCTGCAGCGATGCCGTCGACCTGTCGCTTCCTGACACGCGGGACGGCGGCGGCATATCGGGAGGCGGTTCGAGAAACGAAACGGAAGACACGAGACGGACGCTGCTGCTGTACTCTGCCGGCAACAACAATCTCTCCGATGCCCTGATTGCAGACATCGAAGACATCTGCAACGGGTATGTACCCTCCGGAAACTACGCATACAGCGATGCGCTTCTGGTTTTCGCAAGTAATTACAAAACGCGCAAAGGCCCCTGCCTCATAAGAATCTATAAAGACGGAGAGGATGTCGTAAGGGATACGGTGCGAGTCTGGCCGTCGGGGACAAGCGCCGCAGACACCGGAACCCTGTCCGAGGTCCTGGATTTCGTCAGGGGGCGCTATCCGTCGGGGGAATTCGGGATGATTTTCTCTTCCCACAGTACCGGCTGGCTTCCGGAAGGTACGGATCTGACCGACGGGGACTTCCCTGCATTGTCCCTGGCCGGAAAGCCTCAGCGAAGTATCGGAGCCGACAGTACGACAGGGGAGGAAATGGATATAAGGGACTTTGCCGCAGCCCTGCCGTTCAGGATGGACTACATGATCTTCGACGCCTGCCTGCTGGGAGGCATCGAGGTGGCATACGAACTGAAAGACAAGACCAGGTACCTTCTGTTTTCACCTGAAGAAATACTTGCAGACGGGATGGTCTACACAAACATAGTCAGCAGGCTGCTCCAGGAGAACCCGACAAATCTGCAAGGAGTGGCGGAAGACTATTATAACCACTACAACGCAAAACAAGGCCTGGAACGGTCCGCCCTCATTTCCCTGATAGACTGCGCCTCGCTCGGAAACCTGGCGGAAGTCTGCGC
Source organism: uncultured Bacteroidales bacterium (assembly GCA_949295645.1). Classification (GTDB taxonomy): domain Bacteria; phylum Bacteroidota; class Bacteroidia; order Bacteroidales; family UBA932; genus Cryptobacteroides. Next base: position 5,865 of record CASFLY010000125.1, read on the forward strand.
CCGGATTTTCAGGCAGTACGGCAGCGGAATTCCGGACATCGCCCCGTCAGCGGTCCAGAAACTGAACAACAACGACACCGATCCGCGCTATCCCCGTTCGTACTACTTCTTCTATGATTTTCTCGACATCATAGGGCAGCTGCCTCTGACAGAATCCGAGAAAGCGGAGACAGAAGACGCCCTGGATGAATGCGTAGTGTACAAGGCGAATACGGAAAACAGTTTCGGGCACAGGATAGAGACATTTTGCGGACTGAGCATGTATCTGCCGTCTGCGGTGGAAGACAACAGTATCCGGACAAGGCTCAACGAATACTATCTCGGTTACAAATGGGCGCAGGACACCGGCTATCCGGATGAATAAAAGATACGGAAAATTAGCCTTTTCCGATAATTTTCTTATCTTTGCAGCCGC
>CASFLY010000126.1 GCA_949295645.1 uncultured Bacteroidales bacterium
CTCCGCCCCAAGGACATCGAAAGCGCAGGTTTCGCTGCTTACCACATACCCGTTTCCGAGCCTGCCTATGGACAACGGCCTGAGACCGTGCCTGTCCCTGCACGCATAAATACGCTTTTGGGTCATTATCAGGAACGCAAAGGCCCCTTCGACCTCATTCAAGGCATTCTCGATGGAAAATATCCTCGGTTTATGGGCCTTGGCACTGTCTTTCTTTATCAGATGGGCCAGGACCTCGCTGTCGGATGATGACTGGAAAAGGCTTCCCCTGTCCTCAAGGTTCTTGCGCAGGAGATTGTAATTCACCAGGTTACCGTTATGGGCCAAAGCGAAATCCCCCGTGTGGTGCCGGAACAGGAAAGGCTGCACATTCTCTATCCCGCCGCCGCCCGTTGTGGAATAGCGCACATGGCCGATAGCCATCTTCCCGCGCAGGGCGGACAGCCTGTCTTCATTGAAAACCTCGGTCACAAGCCCCTCGCCTTTCACACGCTTCATATTCCCGGAATCATCCACAGCCACAATCCCGCAGCCCTCCTGACCCCGGTGCTGCAAGGCATGCAGTCCGTAATATACTATGCTCGGCGCATCCTCCACTCCCCAGACGCCGAACACGCCGCATTCCTCATTCAAGCCCCTGTCAGTCATCCTACTTTCCTCTGAAATAATTTACCGCATTCTCGAAAAGCGGCTGCTCCAGTTCCTCTTCGATATTCTTGAACGTGTTCTTCTCGTACCTTTCGGTATGTCCCATCTTGCCGAGTATCTGCCCGTTGCGGCTGATGATGCCTTCGATGGCATAATACGAACCGTTCGGGTTGTAAGGGGAATCCATCGTCACTTCCTCGGAAATAGGGTCCACATACTGGAATGCCACCTGCCCGTTCTCGAAAAGTTCCTTGGCAAGAGATTCGTTCACCACGAACTTCCCTTCGCCATGGCTGACGGCTATGGTGTGGAGATCTCCGACCGAAAAGCTTGAAAGCCAAGGGGAATTGGTCGTAGCCACTCTCGTAGTGGCCATCTGCGAAATGTGCCGGTTTATATCGTTCCTGAACAATGTCGGCGACTCTTTCGTGACCATTCCCAGCCTGCCGTAAGGCAGCAGTCCGGACTTGACAAGGGCCTGGAAACCGTTGCATATACCCAGGATAAGTCCTCCGCGGTCGATCAGAGCATGTACCGCATCGGCTATCTCCTTGTTGTTAAGCACGTTCGCGATAAACTTACCGCTGCCGTCAGGTTCGTCGCCCGCAGAGAAACCTCCGACCAATGCAAGAATATGGCATTTCGAGATATTCTCTTTCATCTGTTCGATGGAGCGGAAAATATCTTCGCTGCGGAGATTGCAGAAGACGCTCATACGGACTTCGGCCCCTGCCTTGCGGAATGCCTTGGCAGTGTCGTAGTCGCAGTTCGTTCCCGGGAATACAGGGATATAGACTACAGGATGCTCTACCGGCTCACCCTTGTACTTCATCTCCGATTTCTTCACCTTCAGTACCTTAGCCTCATTGAACCCGGACGGAAGAAGCTGCCGGTGAGAAGGTTCGCAGGTATCCGGATAGATTTTCGCGAACCTGGCCCCGTTGGCGTACATAAGCTCGAAGATGGACATCCTGACACCGTTGATCTTCAGGTTGCCGTCTTCTCCGGAAGTCACTTCCCCGAGATATACGGCATTCTCATAGTCGAGTTCTCCCTCCGACTCCACCACGACAGAACCGTAGCTGTAGTTGAAAAGCTGCTCCTCCGGACAGTTTATATCCACTCCGAAAGCATTCCCGAACGACATCTTGCATACGGCCTCCGCCACTCCGCCGAATCCTACGGCATAGCCCGAAACTATTTTGCCCGAAGCTATCTGGCTTTCGATATATCTGAAATTGGCCTTGAGCTGTGCGACATCGGGCATATAGTCGGCCCTTGGAGTATGCCTTATCAGATAAAGTCTGTTGCCCTCCCATTTGAGTTCAGGTGAAATCACCTTTCCCGCATTCACGGTCGTTATTCCGAACGCCATCAGCATAGGAGGGACGTTGATATGCTCGAAGGTCCCGCTCATGGAATCTTTTCCCCCGATGGACGGAAGGCCGAATTCCACCTGCATCTTCAACGCCCCGAGCAGGGCGCCGAGAGGCTTGCCCCAGGATCTGGAGTCATGCATCCTCTCGAAATATTCCTGATATGAAAACCTCATTTTCTCATACGAAGCCCCTGCCGCCACGACCTTTGCGCAAGCCTCCACAACGGAATATGCAGCCCCGTGGTACGGGCTCCAGGACGAGATGAAAGGATTGTAGCCGAATGCCATAATACTGGCGGTGTCGGTATATCCGTCCGTCGGAAGTTTCTGCACCGAGACCTGGGTTTCGGTGGTCTGGAGGCAACCTCCGAACGGCATCAGGACAGTGGAACGCCCTATTGTGGAGTCGAACATCTCGATGAGGCCTTTCTGCGAAGTGACATTCGGATCCTGGAGATTGTTGAACACCTTTTCCTTCAGGTTCGCACCCGCCACGTTCCTCTCGAACGGATTCCTGTTTTCCACAGACGAGACCACGGCGGAGGCATAGTGTTTCGCCCCGGCGCTGTCGATGAATGCCCGGGACAGATCTACCACGAGCTTGCCGTGATCGTACATGCGAAGCCTTTCCGTATTAGTCACATCGGCCACATGGGTCACCTCCACGTTTTCGCTCCGGCAATATGCCTCGAATTCCTCCCTGTCTTTCGCCTCGATGACCACCGACATCCTTTCCTGGGATTCGCTTATGGCAAGTTCCGTGGAATTCAGACCGCTGTACTTGACCGGAACCCTGTCCAAATAGATGTCGAGCCCGTCAGTAAGTTCCCCGATGGCCACACTCACGCCGCCGGCGCCGAATTCGTTGGACTTCTTGATAAGCCTCGTGACTTCCGGTCTGCGGAACAGCCTCTGGAGCTTTCTCTCTTCAGGTGCATTTCCCTTCTGCACCTCGCTTCCGCATGTCTCTATGGATGATTCGGTATGCTCTTTCGATGAGCCGGTAGCCCCGCCGATACCGTCTCGTCCGGTACGTCCGCCCAAGAGAAGGACCACGTCTCCGGGGCATGGCGTCTCCCTGCGTACATTTTCCGCCTTGACGGCCCCGACCACGGCGCCGACCTCAAGCCGTTTGGCCACGTAATTTTCATGATATATCTCCCTGACATGCGTTGTGGCAAGGCCTATCTGATTGCCATAGCTCGAGTATCCGTGCGCCGCCTTGCGGCTGATGACTTTCTGCGGAAGTTTGCCCGGCATGGTCTCGGCAACCGGCTGGTAGATATTTCCGGCTCCGGTCACTCGCATTGCCTGATAGACATAGCTTCTGCCCGACAACGGATCCCTTATCGCCCCTCCGAGACAGGTGGCGGCGCCTCCGAACGGTTCTATTTCGGTCGGATGGTTGTGCGTCTCGTTCTTGAACTGGAGCAGCCATTTTTCCATCTTGCCGTCCACATCCACATCCACGAATATGCTGCAGGCATTGTTTTCCTCGCTGACCTCCATATCGTCGAGAAGCCCTTTCGACTTCAGATAACGGGCGCCTACGGTAGCCATATCCATAAGATTGAGCCCCTTATGCTCACGGCCGAGCTCTTTCCTTATCTTCATGTACAGGTTCAGAGTCCCGTCTATCTCCCCTTTGATAAAGGAATCCTCGATGCTAATATCCTGAAGTTCGGTAGTGAAAGTCGTATGGCGGCAATGGTCGCTCCAGTAAGTATCGAGAATACGGAGTTCTGTCTCATACGGGTCCCTGCCTTCTTTCCTGAAATAATTGACGACTTCCCTCAGGTCGTCGGCATTCATGGCAAGGCCCATCCTGCGGCAGTAACCTGCAAGTTCTTCCTCTTTCAATGCCGTGAGACCTTCAAGTATCCGCACCGGTTTCACTTCGGCCTGTTCGGTATCGGTAAGACGGGACAGGTCCTTCTCGCGGGATTCCACCGCATTGATATAGTAATGTCTGATTTTCGCTATCACATCATCCGACACTTCCCCGTCAAGGATTATCAGCTTGGAACTTCTGATGCGGACATCCGCCTCAGGCTCAATCAGTTTCACGCATTCCACTGCAGAAGCCGCCCTCTGGTCGAACTGTCCCGGAAGATATTCTACGGCGATGTACTTGCTGCCTGTCAGGTCGCAGTCATCCGTAACCTTGTCGGTCACGATTTCACCGAACACGCCGTAACGGCTTTTTTCAAGAAGTTCCTCCGAAAATCCGAAAAGGTCATAGACGTTGAGAAGCCTCAGGCTCTGCAGCGACAGGCCGAGATTTTCATTCAGTTCGCTCAGGAGACTTTGCGCCTCCACCTGAAATTCAGGATACTTTTCTACGAAAACGCGGTAATTTTTCATATTTCGGCTTCAAGTACTTTCTGCGTCTGTTCCTTTCTGAATTCCACCAGCTTTTCAGTAAGCGAATCATCGGCCAGGGCCAGTATTTCCACTGCAAGCAGGCCCGCGTTTTTCGCCCCGTTGATAGCCATCGTGGCTACAGGTATCCCGCCCGGCATCTGCACAATGGACAGAAGGGAATCCATGCCCCCAAGCGCCTTGGTCTGTATAGGAACGCCTATGACAGGTACGGTAGTCATGCCTGCCACCACTCCGGCTACATGGGCCGCCCCGCCCGCTCCTGCTATAATGACGCCTATTCCGCGTTCCTTCGCCGATTTGGCATATTCGCACATCAGATCCGGCGTCCTGTGAGCGCTGATGACACGCTTTTCGTATTCGACACCGAAATCCTCAAGAACCTTGATCGCAGCTGACATGATTTCATAGTCGCTGGTCGAACCCATAATGACTGCTACCTTCATATTGTCGGAAATAAATTAAAATTCAGGATCTGCGGCTCCCCTCCCGGAAGCACGCGCAAATGTAATGAAAATTTCGTAATTTTTTTGTATGTTTGCGAGGATATAGACAGATTGATTTTATGAGAGATTTATACATAACCAACACCCTTTCGAGGAAAAAGGAACTTTTCAGGCCGATCCACCCCGGGTTCGCAGGGCTTTATGTATGCGGCCCTACCGTCTACGGGGACGCCCATCTCGGGCATGCACGGCCGGGAATCACATATGACGTGCTCGTGAAGCTGCTCAGGCATCTCGGGTATAAAGTGCGGTACGTCAGGAACATAACAGACGTAGGACATCTCGAACACGATGCCGACGAGGGCGAGGACAAGATCGCAAAGAAAGCACGTATCGAGCAGCTGGAACCTATGGAGGTGGTGCAGGAATATACCATCAGGTACCATGAGGCGATGAATATGCTGAACGTGGCGCCGCCGTCGATAGAGCCGCGGGCATCCGGACATATCATAGAACAGATAGCTCTGGTACAGAAGATTCTGGACGCGGGTTTTGCGTATGTAAGCAACGGTTCCGTCTATTTCGACGTAAGGAAATACAATGAAAGCCACCGTTACGGCATCCTTTCGGGAAGGAATCTCGATGACGTAGTCAGCGGTACGCGCGAACTGGACAGCCAGGACGACAAGAGGGAGCCATACGATTTCGCCCTCTGGAAAAAGGCTGCTCCCGAACACATCATGCACTGGCCGTCACCGTGGAGCGAGGGTTTCCCGGGCTGGCATTTAGAGTGCTCGGCGATGAGCGAAAAGTACCTCGGGCGCGAATTCGACATACACGGAGGCGGGATGGACCTCATGTTTCCGCACCATGAATGCGAACTGGCCCAGAACACGGCTTCGCGCGGCTGCGGCGGGGTGAAATACTGGATGCACAACAATATGATCACCATCAACGGCAAGAAGATGGGCAAGTCGTACGGGAATTTCATCACGCTCCAGGAACTTTTCACCGGCACGCACCCTCTTTTGGAACAGGCATATTCGCCGATGACAGTACGGTTTTTCATCCTCCAGGCGCACTACCGCAGCACTCTCGACTTCAGCAACGAGGCTCTGCAGGCGGCCGGAAAGGGGTTGAAAAAGGTGATGCAGGCCTACAAGGATTTACGTGAAATGGGGAAAGCCGCAGGGGCGGTTTCCGGAGATACGGAAGGCACTTCCGGAAATACCGCACAGGCACCGGACAGTTTCACGGCTGATTATGAGGAAATCAACGGGATATGCGCCCAGGTGTACGAGGCTCTTTGCGACGACCTGAACACGCCGGTGGCCATCGCCCATATTTTCGATGCGGTAAGGATAATAAATTCCGCCAAGGACGGCAAGATTGCGCTGACGGCCAATGATCTGAACGTGCTCCTGAGGCTTTTCGACAACATCGTGGCAGGGGTGCTCGGACTGAAAGACGAGGAGGGTGAAGGAGGAAAGGCTGCAGGAACGATTGCCGGGCTGATGGACCTGATCCTCGGGCAGAGAAAGGCGGCAAAGGCAGCAAAGGACTGGGCGACGTCTGACCGCATCCGCGACGAGCTGAAAGCTCTCGGGATACAGATCAAGGACACAAAAGAAGGGACCGAATGGTCTCTTTAGAAAACGGGAAAGGAAAAATGAAATTTGTTTCGTGGAATGTAAACGGCCTCCGCGCCTGCGCCGGGAAAGGCTTCGCGGAAACGTTCAGGAAGCTTGACGCCGACTTTTTCGCCCTGCAGGAGACAAAGATGCAGCAGGGGCAGCTGGACATGGAATTCGAAGGCTACAGATCGTACTGGAACTATGCCGACAAAAAAGGCTATTCCGGAACGGCCGTGTTTACGAAACACGAGCCCCTCGGCGTGACATACGGCATCGGAATCGACGAACACGACCACGAAGGCCGTGTCATCACGTTGGAGATGGAAGATTTCTTTTTTGTCACGGTGTATGTACCGAATTCACAGGACGAACTTGCCCGTCTCGGCTACCGGATGAAATGGGAAGACGACTTCAGGGCTTATCTGCTGAAACTGGATGCTTCGAAACCGGTAATAGTCTGCGGCGACCTCAATGTCGCCCATCAGGAAATCGACCTGAAAAACCCCAGGACTAACCGACGTAATGCAGGCTTCACCGACGAAGAGAGGGAAAAGTTCTCTCTGCTTCTCGACAGCGGCTTTACCGACACGTTCAGGCATTTCTATCCGGATATGAAAGACATATATTCCTGGTGGTCATACCGTTTCAAGGCCAGGGAAAAGAACGCCGGCTGGCGCATCGACTACTTCCTGACATCCAAAAGGCTGGACGACAGGCTTGTTTCGGCCAAAATCCATACGGAAATTTACGGTTCCGATCACTGTCCTGTCGAGCTCTGCCTGTCATCCTGTCTGCCATAACGGGCAATCTGCGGCGTTGCTCTCGGGACTTGCCTCTCGGTCATTTACGAAAGTAAACTCCCTCGGTCTCGCCCTCGGCGCGTTGAATCTTACCCGTTCTGACAGACAGGCGGTATACCTTGGGTTTCCAAATACAGAGCCTAAAAAACGATATTGAAAGCCAGTCCGGCAGAATTGGAATCGGCATACGGCGCCATAGAAAGCGCTGTCTTGCCTGCTACAATATGTTTTTTCCCGTCAGCGACGATTCCGTCGATTAGATTCCAGACATAAACTGCAGCAGCACCTGCAATCGAGATATTCCGGGCGATAAGCCATGAATTTGCTTTTTCGACATAGGCCTTGCGGACATCCGCATTGTATTTTGCCGTCAGGCTTTTGTTATAGCAATCATTGGCCATAAGCTGGCATCCCACAATTCCTGCGATGAACAGACATTCACCGGAAATAATCAGCGAGCCTTTTACTGTCGAGCCTTTATGTATTTGAGCCATTCCAGGCAGGAAAATCCGTCCGGAAAAGGCATATTTTTCAGAAACTTCTACCGGTTCATACTGGATGCCAGGATTTTTTGCCGTCTGCACGAGCAGAAATACCGTATACCCGCGGGAAGAATGATGTACGTATTCGTCCAGTATTCTTGCTTTTACTATGATCTCATGATCCGAACTCACATTCACATCATCCCCCGAAATCGAGACCGTGGCTTCTGTTCCGGTCGCAAGGCTTCTGCGATGGATAGCTTCACCGGCGGCTTTGGCCCTTGCCTCTTTCAAGTCATAACCTGATGCAGATACGACTTCTATGTAGGAATTGGGCATTTCCTTGAAATAACCGTTCACCCATTCGGGTTTTTCATGAAAAGCAGCACCCTGTCCCGCTGCAACGGACGGGAACAAGGTGCCCAACAAAGTAACTATTATAAAATATTTCACGACTATTCGCCTTTTTGTTCCTTGTATTCATTGAAACGCTGCTCCATAAGCTCCCTGTATTTGAATTCATCGAAGTTGATTTCTTCCTTTTCTTCAGGAGTCAGTACGTTGGCGACTTCTTTCGCCACTCCGGCAGCGAGGGCCTGCTTCGGAACCTTGATGGCGACATAACATTCTACCATCCCGTCCTCCGCCACTCCGGAAAATTTCACACAGCAGGCTTGGATATCATTGAGAATGGCTTGCACGACAGCATCTCCGGCCCTTTCGAGTTTCGTTCTAATGTCATTTCCGCGATTTGTGCCGAACGATGAGCTGTAATTGCTTATCATTCCGTTGTATGTATGGTGATACTTTGCGTACACGATCTGCTTGGCATTTTCAAGAGCGTTGAGCTGGCATTCGCCTTTCTGATAGGAGGAGCCCCTGTAGATGCCGGTTGCGGCAAATTCCTGAGGGGTATCATAGACTTCACACGGCAGTGAATATACTTCACCGAACGGTGCTGCAGTCTTCGTTACCGACTGTGCCGGAACTTTCCTGGAAGCTCCGCAAGAGGTCACTGCAATGGCAATGACTGTTAGGATCAATGTTCTTTTCATAATAATACCGGTTGTTGAAATTAGCTTTATCTTACACATCTTGCATAGTAGTTGGTCGTAGGGTATTGCTGGACTTCCGATGCAGTTCTCGAGACGGAACTTTCTCTGCCGGAGCTGAAAGAGTAATAATAGATTGTTATAGTATATGACCAGTCGTCATACAGACTGCCGGGACGTTTGTGTGAAGTCTCCATCTTGTTCGACCAATATCCCGATTCTACAAATCCTCCTATTTCGGCAGCATTCTGATACATATAGGCCAGTTCTGAAAGTGTAGGCAGTCTCCAGTCCCTGTATCCTCCGACCGCAGAACTTTCGCACGCCGTCGTCATCGAGTCCCATTTGCCGTATCCGGCATCTTTCGTCTGGACGTACAAGCCGTCATATACATAATAACCGTCGTTCGTCATAAAAACTTTTTCTTCGCCATAAACGACATACAAAGGATTCGAAGCGTAAGCCCTGACATAGTATCTGACCCCGAGTTCAAGGCCGTCGGCCTTTGCGCTGAAGGCATAATCATCGGTTTTGCTGACACTGATATTCTTTATGGTATTTTCCAGTGTCGGGCCCGGCGAAGCAGAGTAGACGAACCCTCTTTCCGTATAGGACGGGTAGCCGACAGATGTTATCCTCCCATTGAAAGTGGCAGTGTTTTTCCCTATGTCCGAAACATTTCCAGTCGTTACGGATGCTGTTTTTGAAAGGATGTTATGGGCTTTGAGCACGACTTCGGAACTGCCCTGACTGTTGTCCGATACGACATATATCCTCGTTTCATTGTCTCCACGGGCCGTTCTGCGCCTGTCGATATTGACTACTATGGAAGCCGTCCTGCCGTATTGAAGCGTACCTTCAGACGGTTCTATCGAGCTGATCCAGTCGCAGTTATATTCAATATGCCACTCGAGATCCTCGTAGTAGTCATTCACAATGTTGAAAGACAGGCTGTTATTGCTTATATCATCCCCAAAATCAAGCAGATTCCGGTCAGCCGTCACTTCTGCCGGAATCCTTTCCATCAGCAAATGGCATCCGGAATCGGCACCGGCGACGACCGTCACGATATTAGAAGCATCCTCGTAGCCTGTCTTTACGATTTCCACGGTGTATTCTCCAGGCTCTATGTTTGTAAACGAGTACGAACCGTCCGTACCGGTTACAGTGGTCTTGCCACTTGGCGTGATCGACACCTGCGCGACAGAAACAGGATCGCCAGTGGTCTTGTCAAGTACGGTTCCGTAAATATTGCCGTACTCGGAATTGCCGGACACCGTTTCTACCGATGAACACCCGGCAATGGCAATGATTGCAAAAGCAATGGCTGCCGCAGTTTTTTTGTTCATAGCCACTATATTTTTTAATGATAAAAAGTCGTCAGTTGTGTATGGGCGTCAGAGTAACGGCAGTTTCCGCAATTTCCCCGCTTATGACATCGACGGTCTTGCGATTGCTCTGATAGCCGTTTTTTCTCACGGACAAGGTATATTGTCCGGCCTCAAGTCCTTCGAAAAGAAAAGAACCGTCGGAAGCCGTCTGCAAGGATTTGGAATCCGGCATAAGCACGATTTCGGCATTTCCGATCGGGGCTCCTGAATCATAATCCGATACCGTTCCTGAAATGGATCCGTAATAATCGTAATCGTATGTCCTGCAGCCTGGAAAAAGCGACAACAGAAGGATTGTAAGGAATGATACAGCAAAGCGTTTCATTGCAGATAATCAATGCCCGGCGCTGCCCTTTCCGGAAATGATAAAAAAGAAAGACGTGGGAGTCTGTACTTCTGCTCATCCTGCGTTCAGGCCTTCGCTGCCTACTTGGAGGATAAGCAACGTAACTGGCCCACGTCTGAGATGATATATTCAAGACTCCGCACAAAAATGCGAAATGCAGGATATGATACATCTAAAGTGGACGTTTCCGTTGCCGTATCTTCTCCAAGTATCAAGTTTGCGAAGTTTGAACGCAGAAGATAAACGTCAAGTAACGTCTTCGATATGTACTGCCCGCCAACCGGTACCGGCCGGCAAGGCAATGACAAATGTAGCAAAAAGCTGCGAGCAATACAAATTTTGTTTCTTGCTTGGCGGAAAGGCTTATCTAAAAGCTCTCTCACCACCGCATCGCCTGAAAGTGATTCAGGATATGAAAACACCCGGCCATTTATGTGTGCATATCTTTTCGACTAATAATCAAGAAAATAAAAAACACAAGGCAAAAAACTGAAGAAAAAGGGAGAATGTGAGAGAATAAAGGTTATTTTTGCAGACAGATTTTTAACCAAACAGTTTTTTATTATGAGACGTGTATTTTATGTGGCTGCGACAGCATTTGCAGCATTCGCGCTGATGACAGCGTGCGACAAGTCGGATCCGGAAGGAACAGGAAACGACAATGTGGAAAACACCGGAGACGGAGGAAACACAGGAGGAGATGACGTCACCGGGGGGGGCGATGAAACCGGAGACGGCATTATCGGCTCCATAGCCGATATTCCGGGAACATACAGCGGGAAGTTGGATGTCTCTTTGGGTTCTATGCCTATGGGATCGGTGGAGAGCCAGCAGATCGGAATAGCGGAGACTCAGGATGCCGAAAATCAGATCGATCTTACTGTCAACGACTTCACTTTTATGAACCAGAATCTCGGAGATATAAAGATCACCGGTGTCCCTGTCAGCGAAGGTGAAGAAGGTGCATACACATTCACGGTCACGGAGGCCAAGGATGTCGTGCTGAGTGAAGAACAGGCACTTCTGAAAAGCGCCACTGCAACCTTGGAAGGGACTGTGACTGCCGATGGAACCCTTACTATCGATCTCCAGATCAATGCGACATTGGCTATCGGCGGAGACCCGCAGGCCGTGACAGTGAAATTCTCCGGTACTAAAGGTAGCGTTTCCGAATAAACGGATTTTCCGTTTCAATTTCACGCTGGCAGATCTCTCCGCTTCGGACTTCGTCCTGCGGACGGGATGACCTTGAAACATTAAATATCGTTTAAGAGAATGAAAATAGGAATCTGCAGCGACCACGCCGGCTTCGACTACAAGGAGCGGCTCATCGCCTACTTAAAGTCGAAGAATGTAGAAGTCGAGGACTTCGGTACGCATTCCACTGAAAGCATGGACTATCCAGACGTCGCGCATCCGCTGGCTGAAGCCGTGGAAAACGGAAGCGTGGACAAAGGCATTGCAATGTGCGGAACCGGAAACGGAATGGCCATCACGCTGAACAAGCATCAGGGCATCCGTGCCGGATTAGCCTGGAACACTGACATTGCCGCACTGGTAAAAAAACATAACAATGCGAATGTCCTCGTGATGCCGGCCCGGTTCGCGACTTTCGACGAAATCGTGAAAATGACAGATACCTGGCTCACTACCGGGTACGAAGGAGGGAGGCATCAGAAAAGGCTCGACAAGATTCCCGTTTTATAATATGTACAGCGCAGAAACTGTAAAAAATACGGCAACTGTGATTGCGCCGCTGGTTCTTACCGACGGCGCAATCTTGACTGATAACATAGACGACTATCCCGGAGGCATAATAATCCCTGTCGACAAGCCCTACCGCTGGACCTCGGCAGATGTCATCCGCAAGATAAAGTTCGCGGCAGTCAGGCATTTCGGGAAGAAAAACCTGAAAGTCGGCCACGCCGGGACTTTGGATCCCCTCGCCACGGGAGTCCTGCTCGTCTGTATCGGGAAAGCCACGAAAATGGCTGAAACCCTCCAGTCCCATGACAAGGAATACGTGGCTGGAATCACTTTCGGAGCCACCACACCGTCCTACGACCTGGAAAAGGATATAGACAGACACTTCCCGTACAGCCACATCACGGAAGAGTCTGTCAGGAAAGCGCTTGAAGGCTTCATCGGAGAACAGGACCAGACCGCCCCCCTCTTTTCCGCAAAATCCGTGGACGGGATTCGTGCCTACGAAATCGCACGCAAACTCCTGAAAACAGAAGGGCCGGGCAGCCTCGACGAGACCGCCGCGGCACTTGTCCGCACTTCCCGCATCAAAATCAATACATTGGAACTGCTTTCCTTTGATCCTGGAAAGAGCGACAGTGCCCCTGACGACGCCGACCGTCTTGAAAGCCGGCAGCAGCGAGCACTGTTGATCCCGTCAGAAAAACCGTCGCCGAAATCGTCCCGAATAAACGTGACCGGTCACACCGTCCTCCCCCTCCCCCGCGCCACCATCCGCATCTCCTGCAGCAAAGGCACATACGTCCGCGCCTTAGCCAGGGATTTGGGAGAAGCCCTCGGAAGCGGAGCCTTCCTGCACAGTCTTCAGCGCAGCAAAAGCGGGGATTTCGACGTCAGGGACTCCCTTACGGTAGAAAATGTCCTGGCCATACTCAGACAGCGCCCATAAACGGTAAAACACAACACCCTCATCTATGACAAGGACTCGGACAGCACCGGTATATTCATACCGGCAGATATGGAAAATCGCCTACCCTATCCTCATCAGCCTCGTAATGGAACAGATGATAGGGATGACCGATGCTGCATTCATGGGCCGGGTAGGTGAAGTGGAACTCGGTGCGTCGGCCATTGCCGGAGTCTTCTATATGGTCATCTTCATGATCGGGTTCGGGTTCAGCATAGGCTCGCAGATCATCATAGCCAGAAGAAACGGAGAGGGGAACTACAAGGAAACAGGGAACGTCTTTTACCACGGTGTCTGCTTCCTCCTCGGGCTGGCCGTACTGATGGTCATACTTACGGAACTGTTCTCGCCCTGGCTTATGGGCAGGATGGTATCCTCGGAAGAGATAGCCGGAGCTGCCCTGAGCTACGTAAAATGGAGGCTTCCGGGTCTGTTCTTCGCATACGTGACCGCGATGTTCAGGGCGTTCTACGTCGGTACCACACAGACCAGGACACTGACCCTGAACTCAGTGACTATGGTACTTTCGAACATCGTGTTCAACTGGATATTGGTATTCGGCAAGTTCGGACTTCCAGCCCTCGGAATCGCCGGAGCCGCCATCGGCTCTACATTGGCCGAACTCGTCTCGCTCATTTTCTTTATCGTATACACGATGTCGAAGACCGACTGTGCCAGGTACGGGCTGAACAGGTTCGAAGGTTTCCATTTCAGAAAACTTAAGGACATCCTGTCGGTATCGGTATGGACGATGATCCAGAATGCCGTTTCGCTCTCGACCTGGCTGATATTCTTCCTGCTGATAGAGCATCTCGGCGAACGGTCGCTCGCAGTCTCGAACATCATCAGGAATGTCTCCGGACTGCTGTGGATGGTTCTTACCGCCTTCGCCTCGACATGCAGTTCATTAGTCAGCAACACCATAGGGCACGGATATCCTGACGCCGTCAGGGGGCTCGTATTCAGGATACTCAGGATAAGCTACCTCGCGGTAGCCGTTTTAGCCGTACTGATAGCCTCATTCCCCCAGGCTGTCATCAGAATATACACGAACATCCCGGATCTGATAGAAGCATCGGTGCCGTCGCTGTGGGTGCTCTGCTCCGCATACCTGCTCACGGTCCCGGCAAACATTTTCTTCCAGGCCGTCTCCGGAACCGGGAATACGCGGAAAGCCTTTCTCCTGGAGCTCTCCGCCCTGTGCATCTATATGCTGTACTGCTATTTCATTATGCACATCATCCGCGCCGACGTGGCTGTCTGCTGGACTGCGGAACACGTCTACGGTGCCGCTATGGCAGTCCTCTGCGGCGGCTACCTCCTCAGCGGCAAGTGGCGCGACAGGGTGATATAAGCCCTGTACCGGGTTCATCACCAGCCAGGCCCGGCGGTATCATACGAGGCGGTAGGATTTCAGTTCTCTCTCAAGCGTCCTGCGTACAGGGTGCACCGAACGGGAAGAATTGATTTCAGGGACAAGTGTCCTGATATAAGGGTCCTCCGTCAGGGACAGCCGGACAATGTTGTCGGTACAGAGTTTTTCCAGAAGGGAATGAAAATCTTGCCCGTGATCAGCATAGCGAAGATGGCAGAGTTCGTGCAGGATGACATAGTCGCAAAGAGGCTCCGGAAGACGTACAAGATTAAGGTTCAGATTGATGTTGCCCTTCCGCGAGCAGCTGCCCCAGTTCGAGGAATTGTGTTTTACGGCAATATTCCCGTACCGGAAGCCGAAGCGCGAGGCGAAGAACCCGACCTTGCGGGGCAGAATCAGTTTTGCTTCCTGACGCAGGATTTCCACCAGGGCCTTTCTCAGGATTGCGTCGAGTCCGTGGATGTCTTTGCCGGAGATGATGTCCGGATAAACGACGGTCTTGCGGAACAACGGCCTGTCCAGGTCGAGCCAGGTCCGCCCGGTAAGTTTCACATCTTCGATCATCTCCGTCGAAATGCTTGTTTTCAAGGCGTCGGCAATACCGTCTCCCGCAGCAGCCGCAGTGCGCCCCGCCTCCGGATTCGGAGATACATTCCCTGCCGCACGGTGACCGGAGGCCTGAAGCATTGAACCGGACCTTTCCCGCCGGAACACTATTTCAGACATGAGGGTGCGTATCACCGAGCCGTCCCCAAGAAGAGACACAGCCTTACCCCGGGCCTCGGCATCGGCAATACCCTTTTTCTGCCTTGCAACCGTCTTTATGATCCAGTCGCGTTTCTGCACAAAAAACCTGAGGCCTTCGTCATACGACAAAGACCTCGGGATAATGACCTTGACACCGTCCACAGGATGCACCCTTATGGAAACCCTCCTGCTTACGGCCCTTTTTTCCAATTTCACCGGTCCTATTTCCGGATCGCTATACACTGGCATACTGTTCTTCGCCGCAAATCCACTATCGACCGAGCGTTCTGTCGGCTAATTGTTCTTCGCCGCGTATCGGCTATTAACGACTCCGCTCAGGACGCAACGCCCGCACAGTCTCGCCCGTACGCCAGATTTCACTGTCATGCAGTTCCTTCAGTTCCGCATTCAGCTTCTCGCGATAATCAGGCTTGCTGTTCGAATCGATGGAAATCTGAGCCTCGTTCCCGGTCTTCACGCTCTCGTAAAGATCCTTGAAAACCGGCAGGGTCGCATCGCGGAACTTCTTCCACCAGTCGAGGGCACCGCGCTGCGCCGTGGTAGAACAGTTTGCGTACATCCAGTCCATACCGTTTTCCGCGATAAGAGGCATAAGGCTCTGGCTCAGCTCCTCTACGGTTTCGTTGAAAGCCTCGGAAGGAGTATGTCCGTTTTCCCTGAGCACCTGATACTGGGCTGCAAAGATGCCCTGGATGGCGCCCATCAGAGTTCCTCTTTCTCCTGTCAGGTCAGAATAGACCTCGCGCTTGAAAGTGGTTTCGAACAGATAGCCCGAACCTACGCCTACCCCCAGGGCTATGACCCTTTCATAAGCCTTGCCGGTAGCGTCCTGATAGATGGCGTATGAAGAGTTGATACCCTTGCCCTGCAGGAACAGACGGCGGAGGGAGGTTCCGGAACCTTTCGGTGCTACAAGGATGACATCGACATCGGCAGGAGGCACGATACCCGTCTTGTCATTGTAGGTGATGCCGAATCCGTGAGAAAAATAGAGAGCCTTTCCGGCAGTCAGGTGCTTTTTCACCGTAGGCCATACCGAAATCTGGCCTGCATCAGAAAGCAGGTATTCGATGATGGTAGCCTTCTCGCATGCCTCTTCGATATCGAAAAGCGTCTCTCCCGGCACCCAGCCGTCTTCCACAGCCTTGTCCCAGCTCTTCGAGCCTTTCCTCTGGCCCACGATCACGTTGAAACCGTTGTCTTTAAGGTTCAGGGACTGTCCCGGGCCCTGGACACCGTATCCGAGAACGGCGATCGTCTCGTCTTTCAGCACTTCCCTCGCTTTTTCAAGCGGAAACTCTGGGCGGGTCACTACATTTTCCTCTACCCCGCCGAAATTCATTTTTGCCATAATTCGTTTTATTTATTATTACGTCTGTCTGATTATATCGCAAACCCTGCCGTTTCCGACGCAGACAATGCCGTCTTCCGCAGGGCAACGTGTCACGGGCATTTCCGTAAACCACGCGAATTTAATAATTATTGCAATCTGTTCTTATATCTTTCAGCTCTTTTTGACAGCAGATCGCTCACTTTTTCGAGCGTCGAGGCAGTGACCGCCACCCTTCCGGAACGGGCGAACTGTTTCACGACGCATCCTATCCTCGTCAGCTCATCGTAAAGGGAGTTGACAGCCTCGGTAGAACCGGCCAGCTCCACTACGATAAAATCGGGTGTCACCTCTACTATATGGGTGTTGTACCCGCGCAGAAGCCGGCTCGTGTCCTCGCTGTTCTTGAACTCATCGGTAGAAATCTTGAACATCGCGATCTCGCTCTGGAAAATCTCCTCATCGGTATAGCAGGACGCGTTTATCACATCCATTTTCTTGTTTATCTGCTTGAGTATCTTGTCGATATTCTTGGCCGTCGTCTTGCAGGTAATAATGAACTTGTGGACGTGCTTCATGGATGAAGCCGACACGTTAAGGCTTTCGATATTGACCTGAAGCCGGGTAAAGACGGCCGCCACCTGATTCAGGATTCCGGAAAAATTCTCGGAATGCACTATTATGGTATATAACGTACTTTCTTCCATAGTCTCAACATTCCATCAACATATTATCAATAGACTGCCCCGGAGGCGTCATAGGCATCACATTGCCCTCCTCCGCCACACAGGCTTCCAAAAGGAACGGGCCGTCGGCCGCAAGCATCTCACGGACGGCATCCTTGAGGGCGGCCCTGTCGGCCACACGGCGGGACGGAATCCCATACGCCGAGGCAAGTACCTGGAAATCAGGATTTTCAAGATGCGTAAAAGAATAGCGTCTGTCGAAAAACAGCTGCTGCCACTGACGCACATTGCCCAGATAGCTGTTGTTCAGCAGAATCAGCTTCACCGGCAGCCTGTGCTCCATAATGGTACCGAATTCCTGCACCGTCATCTGCAGTCCGCCATCTCCGGTAAAGGCGCATACGGTTCTGTCCGGCCTGGCGATGCAGGCTCCCATAGCGGCAGGGATGCAGAATCCCATGGTGCCCATGCCCCCCGAAGTGATGATGCTGCGTTTTTCGTAGAATCTGAAATACCGCGCGGCCATCATCTGGTTCTGCCCGACATCCGTCACGAGTATGGCCCCGGGGCCGGCTTCCGCGCTGACGGCATCCACGACCTCGCCCATATTCAGCGGGCCGGATCCCGGATAAAGTTCCCGGCTGATGACCCTGTCGTATTCTTCCTGGCGGTATTTTTCGAAACTTCCGGTCCATTCGGATCTGTCAGCCGCATTTAGCCGCTCCGTCAGCAGGGCAAGGGTCTTCTTGCAGTTCCCGAGCACCGGGATATCCACGGGCACATTCTTGCCGATTTCCGACGGGTCTATATCCAGATGGATAACCTTTGCCTGTCTGGCATATGTAGCCAGATTTCCGGTCACCCTGTCGTCGAAGCGCATACCCACCGCTATGAGGACATCGCACTCGTTGGTCTTGACATTGTTGCAGTAATTCCCGTGCATCCCGAGCATCCCTTTGTTCAGAGGATGGGAGGACGGCAGCACGGAAAGCCCGAGGAGGGTACATCCGAAAGGCAGTCCGGCCTTTTCCACGAAAGCCCTGAACTCGTCCTGGGCATTCCCCAGCTCGATTCCCTGTCCGGCCAGCACGAACGGCCTTTCAGCCGCATTTATCGCAGCCGCAGCCGCATCCACTTTCGCGATGTCTATTTCCGGTTCGTCGTCATAGCTTCGGATATAGTTGACGGTCCGAGGCTCATACCGTGTCATCCCCACCTGCGCATTCTTGGCTATGCTGAGCACCACAGGGCCGGGACGGCCGCTCTTCGCGATGAAAAACGCACGGGCCACCGCCCAGGTGATCTCTTCCGGAGAACTTATCTGGTAGCTCCATTTGCATATCGGCTGCGTCACGCAGGTAAAATCCACTTCCTGGAAAGCGTCCGTACCGATATACTCCGTGGCTATCTGTCCTGCTATCACCACGATGGGCGTACTGTCGAGCATCGCATCCGCGATACCTGTAAGGGTGTTCGTGGCACCGGGGCCGCCGGTAACCAGGCAGACGCCGGTCTTTCCCGAAGCCCGCGCATAACCTTCGGCAGCATGCGTGGCACCCTGTTCATGCCGCACGAGAATATGGTTTATCTCGTCGAGGTGATCGAAAAGAGCATCGTACACCGGCATTATCGCCCCGCCGGGATAGCCGAATATCGTGTCGACATTCTCCCGGATCAACGCCCGGATCAACGCTTCCGAGCCTGAAACCTTTTCATTGCCTTTCTCCATAGTATAGTGTTAAAGTCCGTTTTCGTACATCAGTGCATCCTCCGTGTCAGTCCACAATCCTTACCGCACCCTTGTCGGCCGAGGAAACGAGTCTGGAGTATGCCTTCAGGGCCTTGGATATCACCCTCTTGCGGGAATGCGGGGTAAAGGCGTCGGCACCTCTTGCCATTTCCTCCTTCCTTCTGGCCGCGAACTCCTCCTCGGTGACTTCCGCATTTATGGACCTCGAAGCGATGTCTATGGCTATCATGTCCCCGTCCCTGAGCAGCCCGACATTGCCTCCGGAAGCCGCCTCAGGCGAAATATGGCCTATGGACAGGCCGGATGTCCCTCCGCTGAACCGTCCGTCCGTAATCAGTGCGCATTCCTTTCCGAGATGGCGGCTCTTGATGTATGAAGTAGGATACAGCATTTCCTGCATCCCGGGCCCTCCTTTCGGTCCCTCGTATGAAATCACCACTACGTCGCCAGACTGTACAGCCCCGCCTAAAATCCCGTCGCAGGCCTCCTCCTGTGACTCGAAAACCTTCGCCGGCCCGCGGAAAGTCAGGATGCTCTCGTCCACGCCGGCAGTCTTGACGATACAGCCGTCCACGGCGATATTTCCATAAAGTACAGCCAGGCCTCCGTCCCTCGAATACGCGTGCGCCACATCCCTGATGCAGCCCGACGTCCGGTCGGTATCGAGTTCCGGATAGATGTCCGTGCACTCTCCGAGTTTCACAGTACGCTCCCAGGACGGTGCGGCCAGATATTTCTTCCTTGAAGCCGGCCTGACTTCCGGTCTCATAATGTCATTCTCCGCCAAGGCTTCCGCAAGCGACCCGTAGTCCACACGGGACACCGACGTGTCGAGGAACCCTCCCCTGTCGAGTTCGCCGAGAATACCCATGACCCCTCCGGCCCTGTTCACATCCTGGATATGGTAGCTGCAGTTCGGAGCCACCTTGCAGAGTACGGGAATCTTCCTCGAGAGGGCGTCTATGTCCTTCATCCTGAAATCCACCCCGGCTTCATTCGCAATGGCGAGTAGATGCAGGACAGTGTTGGTAGAACCTCCCATCGCTATGTCGAGGGACATTGCATTCCGGAATGCCGCCATCGTAGCTATGGAACGCGGAAGCACGGACTCGTCCCCGTCATAATAGTAAGCCTTGGTATTCTTCACTATCAGCTCCGCCCCGCGCATAAACAGGGCCTTTCTCTCCGCATGGGTAGCCAGCAGGGTGCCGTTGCCCACAGGAGCCATCCCCAACGCCTCAGAAAGGCAGTTCATGGAGTTCGCAGTGAACATACCCGAGCAGCAGCCGCAGGTAGGACACCCCATCCTCTCGAGTGCGGAAAGTTCCTCGTCGGACACGGTCTCGTCCGCCCCTTTTACCATAATGTCTATCAGGTCATAATCTTTCCCGCCGACCCTTCCGGCCTCCATCGGGCCTCCGGACACGAATACGGCAGGGATATTCAGCCGCATGGCAGCCATAAGCATTCCCGGCGTGACCTTGTCGCAGTTCGAGATGCAGATCATCGCATCCGCACAGTGCGCATTGCACATATATTCTATACTGTCGGCAATGATGTCCCTCGAAGGCAGGGAGTAAAGCATCCCGTCATGCCCCATCGCTATCCCGTCATCTATGGCTATGGTGTCGAATTCGGCCGCGAAACATCCGGATTCTTCGATTTTCTTCTTGATTTCCTGCCCTATTTCATGCAGGTGCACGTGGCCCGGGACAAACTGCGTAAACGAGTTCACTATCGCTATGACCGGCTTCCCGATCTGTTCCTCCGTCATACCGTTGGCCCGCCAGAGCCCTCTTGCACCGGCCATTTTCCTGCCGGACGTGCTTTTCTTGCTTCTAAGTTCCATAAAAAATATTCTGGTGCCGGCCTCCCGGCAAAAAATGTCCTAAAAAAAACGCTTGCCAGCGGAATCCGGTCGCAGGCAAGCGCATTGGTATATACCTGTAGGATTCCCGGATTATGGCATAGCGATAATAATGGAAATGACCACGACGACCACCACCACTAAAGAAGATAGAATGGATATGTTTCTACCGACAGCCATATCTTCCGGGTTCTTTTGTTTTCTGAACGCCAAATTTACGAATAATATTCGAAATCCCTAAACATTTTTCAGTTTTATGCCGAAAGTATCGCATCCACGATAAAGTCCCCGGTCTCGGAGGTGCCGTACCTGCTGTCCGGCACAATGTCGGGCGTGCAGACCCCTTCTGCAATGGCCTTTTCACAGGCCCGACGCACTGCAGCGCCCTCTTCTGCCGCCCCGAAGGCGTCTTCGAGCATCATGGCGGCGGACAGTATGGCAGCTATCGGATTGGCGATGTTCTTTCCGGCAGCCTGCGGGAACGAACCATGGATAGGCTCGTACAGGCTTTTCATGGCTCCTGTCGAAGCGGACGGGAGCAGGCCTATGGAACCGTTGATGACCCCGGCAAGGTCGCTGAGGATATCACCGAACATGTTTTCGGTCAGGATCACGTCGAAATCGCGCGGATTGGAGACCATCTTCATAGCCGCATTGTCCACAAACAGGAAATCCAGCTGCATGCCGGAGTACCTGGCGGCATGCACCTCCTTGACCGTCTCCCTCCACAGGCGCGATGTCGCGAGGACGTTGGCCTTGTCCACCAGTGTCACGCGCCCGCGGCGCCTTGCGGCATATCCGAAAGCGACATCGGCCACCCTCTCTATCTCCGCCTTGGAGTAGACGCAGGTGTCAAAGGCCTTGTCTCCTGCCTCGCTGCGGCCGCGTGGTTCGCCGAAATACATTCCCCCGGTAAGCTCCCTGACAACGATGAAGTCCGCCCCGTCCACTATGCCGTCTTTCAGCGGAGAGGCCGACAACAGGGACGGATACGGTTTTACCGGCCGGATATTGGCATAAAGCCCCAATGATTTGCGCATTTTCAGCAGGCCCTGTTCCGGACGGACCTTGGCAGAAGGGTTATTGTCGTACTTGGGATCGCCTATGGCTCCGAACAGTACGGAATCCGAAGTCATGCAGATTTCATGGGTGGCATCCGGATACGGGCATCCGGTCTTGTCTATGGCACAGGCGCCTACGTCGGCGTACCTGTATTCGAATGTATGCGAATACTTTTCAGCTATGGCATCCAGGACTCTCACCGCCTGGGCTATGATTTCCGGCCCGATGCCGTCGCCGGGCAATACTGCAATCGTCTTTTTCATAATCTTTTCGTTTTTCGGGGATGACTCAAAAATGTGTCATTTTCAGTTCCGGTGCGACTCCTCGTATGCAAAGATGGAAGCCTTGTCGGCAAGGAGGTAGTCGATGTCGGAGTAGCCTTTCATCAGGCACTCCTTTTTATAGCCGTTGATTTCGAATCCGGTCTCGCCGACTCCCGGAACCGACATGGTCTGCGCCCCGAGGTCGATCCTGACGACAGTCCGCGGCCCGGCTTTCAGCACTTGCACAAGCTTTTCCAGATACTCCTCGGAGACCTTTACGGGAAGAAGGCAGTTGTTCAGCGCATTGTTCCTGAAAATGTCGGCAAATGACGAAGACACGACTGCCTTGAAACCGGCATCGTGCAATGCCCAAGCAGCGTGTTCACGGCTGGAACCGCAGCCGAAATTGTTGCCGGCCACAAGGATGACCCCTTCCTGGCCCGCCAGGGGATTGCCCGGAGCCGGGCTGCCGTCGGCGTTGTACCTCCAGTCGTAAAAAAGTTTTTCGCCGAAGCCTTCCCTGACAGTGGTCTTGAGGAAGCGTGCGGGAATGATCTGGTCCGTATCTATATTGTCGACTGGGACCAGTACGGCGGTCGATTCTATAATATCTATCTTTTCCATTGTTTTTCGTTTACCTTAAAAATTGCTGCAGGGACAATCCCTGACGGATTCCGTCTTTCGGGAAAAGCTGCCCGACAGGATGCTCGAAAGGACCTCCGGCCGGCCTCATTCAGCCGATACGGGCAGTCCGAGCCGTCCGGTAACGGCAGCCTCAGCCGCCACCAACGGTCCGGCAAGGATAGTCCGGGAGCCGTAACCCTGGCGTCCCTCGAAATTCCTGTTGGAAGTCGACACGGCATACTTGCCCTCCGGAATCTTGTCTGCATTCATAGCCAGACAGGCCGAACAGCCCGGCTGCCTGATCTGGAAGCCGGCAGCCCTCAGGGCGGCACCTATTCCCTCCGACTCGATCTTCGCCTCGACTTCCTTGGAGCCCGGGACCAGCCAGACAGTCACGTTTTCAGCCTTTTTCCGTCCGCCTACAGCTTTCGCGAACGCCCTGAAATCCTCTATCCTGCCGTTTGTGCAGGAGCCTACGAACACATAGTCGACCGGTTTTCCCGACATTTTCTCCCCTTTATGGAAGCCCATATATGCCAAAGCCTTGTCGAAAGTGGCCTCGTCGCAGCCCACCGCCGATTCCGGAATAACGCCGTCCACGGCAACCCCCATTCCCGGGTTCGTGCCGTATGTCACCATAGGCCGTATGTCGGTCGCACTGAAAACGTATTCCCTGTCGAAAACAGCGTCGGCATCGGTTTTCAGCGTACTCCAGCAAGCGATTTTGGCCTTCAGATCTTCTCCGGAAGGGGCAAAACGCCGCCCGGCGATGTACTCGAATGTCTTGCCGTCCGGTGCGACCATACCGCCCTTCGCCCCCATCTCGATGCTCATGTTGCAGACAGTCAGACGGCCCTCCATGCTCATATCCTCGAATACTTCGCCGGCGTACTCCACGAAACACCCTGTGCATCCGTCGGTCCCGAGCCGGGATATTATATAGAGTATCACGTCCTTGGGCGTCACATCCGGTGCCAGCTTCCCGTTCACGGTGATTCTCGCCTGTTTCGGCTTGGACTGCATCAGGCACTGGGTGGCAAGCACCATTTCCACCTCGCTCGTGCCGATTCCGAAAGCTATGTTTCCGAACGCCCCATGCGTGGCAGTGTGGCTGTCCCCGCACACTACGGTCTGTCCGCAAAGCACTATACCCTGTTCAGGGCCGATGACATGCACGATGCCGTTGCCGGGGTCCCCGAGAGGGAAATACGTGATGCCGTTTTCGGCAGTGTTTGCAGCCAGCTGTTCCACAGCCTTGCGCGAAGCCTCGTCGGCAATGGGCTTGTCCTGGTCGAGGGTCGGGATGTTGTGGTCGCAGGTCGCGAACGTCCTTTCCGGACGGAACACTTTCAGACCTTTGGTTCTCAATGCGTTGAAAGCTTGCGGAGAAGTGACTTCATGGACCAGGTGGCGGTCGATGTAAAGCACGTCCGGGCCGTCGGGAATGTGTTTCACGACGTGGCTTTCCCAGATTTTATCGAAGAGTGTCTTTCCCATACCGGCAGATGATTAGATGATTTTGGAAATGGCATTCACGTACGCCTCGACCGAAGCCGTGACGATATCCGTATTGGCGGAAAATCCGTAATAGATATTGCCCTTGTTCTCTATCTGGATGTGTACCTGGCCGACATCGTCCGTTCCCCTCGTAATAGCCTGCACTAAGTACTCTTCAAGATTTATCTTCCTGTGCACCAGACTCCTGACAGCCTTGAAGGCGGCATCCACGGGGCCGTTTCCGCTCGAAGTCGCCACGCATTCCTCGCCGTCGATGACAAGCTTGACCGTAGCCATCGGGATGGCGTTCTTTCCGCAGACAACCTGCAGGTACTTCACATGCATGCGCTGTTTCAGCTTGTCCTGGGTGACACCGGCGATGATGTAAAGGTCTGAATCGTTGATTTCCTTCTTGCAGTCGGCAAGTTTGAGGAACTTGTCGTAAGCCGAGTCGAGTTCTTCCTTGTTCATATGGATGCCGAGCCGGATAAAATGGTGGTTCAGGGCAGCCCTTCCGCTGCGTGCCGTCAGTTCGATGGAAGAATCGTTTACACCGACATCCACCGGGTCGATGATCTCGTAGCTCTCCCTGTTTTTCAGCACGCCGTCCTGATGGATTCCGGAAGAATGCGCGAAAGCGTTCCTGCCGACGATGGCCTTGTTCGGCTGCACCGGCATACGCATCAGGGTCGAAACGGCATGCGAAACCTTGTGGAAATGTTTCGTGACGATATCGGTCTGCACGGGGATGTCCTTCCGGCATTTGATCGCCATCACGACTTCTTCCATAGCGGTGTTGCCGGCCCGTTCGCCCACACCGTTTATGGTCACCTCGACCTGGCGCGCACCGTTCAGGATGCCCGAAATCGTATTAGCGGTAGCCATTCCGAGATCGTTGTGGCAGTGCGTGGAGATGATGGCCCTGTCTATGTTCGGAACGTGCTCCACCAGATACCTTATCTTGGCCCCGTATTCCTCGGGCAGGCAGTATCCGGTCGTGTCAGGGATGTTCACGACGGTTGCCCCGGCCCTGATGACGGCCTCTATGACCCGTGCAAGGTATTCGTTTTCAGTCCTTCCCGCATCTTCCGCATAGAATTCCACGTCATCGACGTATTTCCTGGCATACTTCACGGCAGCCACCGCACGTTCCAGGATGTCCTCGCGATTCGAGTTGAACTTGTATTTTATATGATAGTCCGAAGTCCCGATTCCGGTATGGATTCTCTTCCTGGTCGCGAAATGAAGGGCGTCGGCAGCCGCATCGATGTCTTTTTCCACCGCTCTCGAAAGTGCACAGATGGTCGATTCGGTCACTATTTTGGAAATTTCCACGATGGATTTGAAGTCTCCAGGACTCGAAATCGGGAATCCGCATTCGATAATGTCCACCTTCATTGCCTCGAGCTGCTTTGCCAGCTCTATTTTTTCAATGGTATTCAGCTGGCAGCCGGGGACCTGCTCTCCATCCCTCAATGTTGTGTCAAAGACATAAAGTTTCTGATCCATAATATTGTTTTTAAGTTCGTATACTCCAGTCATAGCGGCATGTGCCGCACAATAAAAAAGCCTCCGGGCCGAAACTCCGGAGGCATACGCGTAATTATAAACCTTCTTGCCAAGGCACATACGACATCCTGCAGAGTCCCGTCAGCCGAGATTCAGTAGCAGAGATAGTCGGAGGGTGCCACGGTAATTTTTCATATTTTCCATTTCATCATCCTTACAAAGATAGGATTTTTTCTTTACAAAAGCCACTTTCCCCGAAAAAATTTTCCCGGGGCTGACCGATCGGCCCGACACGGCGGCTTCGATACGGCTTTCCGGGATATTCCGGCAATAATTTGCCATAGTATCGGGAAAAACGCTATCTTTGCGTACTTACAAACAGAAAGGAAAAGACGATGAAAAATTTTGTTGAGGAACTCAGATGGAGAGGGATGATCCAGGACATAATGCCGGGAACAGAGGAAAAGCTGATGGAAGGGCCGACCGCGGCATACGTGGGCATCGATCCGACTGCCGACTCGCTTCACATAGGCCATTTGGTGAGCGTGATGATTCTCAAACATTTCCAGAACTGCGGACATAAACCGTTCGCACTTGTCGGAGGCGCCACCGGAATGATAGGCGACCCGTCCATGAAGTCGCAGGAGAGGAATCTCCTCGACGAGGAGACGCTGGCCCACAACGTGGCCTGCATAAAGAAACAGCTGTCGAAGTTCCTGGATTTCGACTCGGATTCTCCGAACAGGGCCGAACTGGTGAACAACTACGACTGGATGAAAGGATACTCTTTCCTCGACTTTTCCCGAGACATAGGCAAGCACATCACCGTGAACTATATGATGGCAAAGGACTCCGTAAAGAAACGTCTTTCTTCCGAGTCCCGCGAAGGCATGTCATTCACGGAATTCACATACCAGCTGCTCCAGGGCTATGACTTCCTCTATCTGTTCGAGCACAAGGGCTGCACGCTCCAGATGGGCGGCAGCGACCAGTGGGGCAACATCACCACAGGGACAGAACTCATCCGCAGGAAACTCGGCAAGGAGGCATACGCGCTGACCTGCCCTCTGATAAAAAAGGCGGACGGAGGAAAATTCGGAAAGACCGAGAAGGGAAATATCTGGCTCGACCCGGAGAGGACGTCGCCTTACCAGTTCTACCAGTTCTGGCTGAACGTTTCGGACGAGGACGCAGCAAAATACATAAAGATATTCACGATGCTTTCCAAAGAGGAAATAGATGCGGCCATAGAGGAACACGCCGCGGCACCGCATCTGAGGACCCTGCAGAAACTCCTGGCCAGGGAAATCACGACAATGGTACATGGAGAGGAGGAATACCTCAAGGCAGTGGAGGCGTCGGGAATCCTGTTCGGCAATGCGACTTCGGAAGCGCTCAGGAAGCTGGATGAGAAGACTTTCCTGCAGGTTTTCGACGGAGTCGCCACATTCTCGGTGCCACGTGAAAAATTCCCGCTGAACGTGATCGACCTTCTGGCTGTGGAAAGCCAGGTATTCCCGTCGAAGGGAGAATGCAGGAAAATGATCCAGGCCGGAGGCGTAAGCATCAACAAGGACAAGGTGGCTGACGCCAACGCCATGATATCCTCGGAACAGATGCTCGACGGAAAATATATCCTGGCCCAGAAGGGCAAAAAGAATTATTTCATAATCAGGGTCGATTGAGAGAATATGGACGGGACGAGACAACAGAAGGTAGCGAAAGAGCTCCAGAGAAGTTTTGCCGAAATAATACAGAACAAGGGGATGTCGGCTTTCGACGGGGCCCTGGTCACGGTAAGCGGGGTCAGGGTAAGTCCTGACCTGTCGGTGGCGTACATATATGTCAGCATTTTCCCGTCGGAAAAGGCCGAAAAGGTGATGGGGATGCTGAAGGATAACACGAAAGCCCTCAGGGGCGAACTCGGGAACAGGGTCGGCAGGCAGCTGCGCATCATTCCTGAGATATCGTTCTTCCTCGACAGCTCGCTCGACTATGTCGCCCGCATAGAGGAACTCCTGAAAAAATAAATGTCCAACGGATAACCATACTTCTGACCGGTTATGAATCTGCCGCTGTTTTTTGCCGGACGATACCTGTTTGCGAAGAAATCACACAACGTGATCAACATCATTTCCGCAATCAGCGTTGCCGGTATGGCCATAGGGACGGCGGCGCTTGTCATTATCCTGTCCATCTACAACGGGTTCGACTCTTTAGTCAGGAACATGCTGGGAGACTTCGATCCCGACATCCTCATCGCGCCGGCCGAAGGCAAGGTGTTCGTCCCGGAAGGCGAAGTCTATGACTGGATCTACGACCAGGAATCGGTAAAGAACATGTGCTGCGTCCTGACCGAGAACGTATTCATCAATTACGACGGAAAACAGGGAATGGTCACGGCCAAGGGCGTGGACTGGGTGTATGAAGAGGAATCCCCTGTAAGGAACCATATCCGCACCGGCACATTTTCCCTGCACAGGGGAGACGTCCCGCTTGCGGTGGTGGGAAGCAGCCTGGCATACAGGTTGGGGATAAACCCGAACTTCGTGGCGCCGATGGAACTCTATTTCCCGGCACGCGACAGGAATTTCTCGGTGGCCAGTCCCATGTCCTCCATTGAATCGGTAAATGTATGGCCCTCGGGGATTTTCGCCATAAACAGCGAAATCGATGACAAATACGCCATAGTGCCGATCGATGTCATGAAGGAACTCCTGGAGTACGGCGACGAAGTCTCCGGAGTGGAAATCAGACTGAAGGACGGATGCAGCGGAAAGGAAGCAAGGGCACTGATGTCGGGCATCAGGGAAAGGCTCGGGGAAAACCTCGTCGTCCTGGACAGGTTCGAGCAGAACAAGGCCCTTTACAGGATGATGAAATACGAGAAGCTTTCGATTTTCGCCATACTGATTTTCACTGTCATAATCATAGCGTCCAACATTTTCGGCTCCCTGACAATGCTCATCATAGAAAAACGGGAAGATATCGAAATCCTGCGCAGCATGGGAGCCGGAGACAGGATGATAAGGAACATTTTCGTACTCGAAGGCTGGCTGATATCCCTTCTCGGCGCAGGCTGCGGGTTGATTGCAGGCATCGCGTTCTCACTGCTCCAGCAGCATTTCGGATTCATCCGCATGCCGGGGAACTTCATCATCCAGGCATATCCTGTCATCCTTTCCGCAAAGGACATAATAATAACCGCAGCGAGTGTCGCTGCGGTCGGTTACATCATCGCCCGTATTCCGGCAAGGTCGGTCGGGGCAGACTGAAAGCCGGTTCCGGCTGTCAGTCGTCTATGTCGACGATGTTGAAATTGCTGTCGAATGTCAGTTCCAGACGGTTAGTCAGTTTGACCTCATAGCCGCGGAAGCCTTTTTCTATCTTCACGAACTTGGTGTCCGGAAAAGTCTTGGCCACATATTCCCTGATCTGCTCCGGTACAAGGGACTCGTTCAGCGTAGAATACTTGCAGTCCACCTCTTTCCATTCACCCTGTCCGCTGAATTCCACTTTAGTGCCCTGCGCAAAAACCACTTCGTAGGAAACCTCCATAAAATCGGATTCTTCCTTGACATACGAAATCTTCTCTCCGGCAAAATACTGCTTCACGAACTTCTGGGCCTTTGCAGGGAGCTGGTCGTATCCGATGATCCGGTCATTGTCGGCAGAAGCTATTCCGACAGACATCAACATTGCGGCGAAAACAAACAAAATCTTTTTCATTTCAGTAAAATTTAAGGGTTTCACATATTTTTCTGATGCAAAGGTCAGCACCGATTCTGAAATGAATCTGAAATCGGAAAAATTTTTCAGAAAAATTCATGAAATCCCGGAACGTGACCGGACTCCTGCTTGGAAACGGAGAAGACATGTTTCCCTTCCGAAAACGAATATGCCAGCGCAAGACCGTAGCTGCGGCAGATCGAATCGGCTATGGCCAGCCCCAGTCCCGTAGACCCCTCCGCCTGCGACTGCGAATGGTAGAACCTCGAAAATATCTTCTCCCCGTCCAGCGGGGCACTGCCGGGATTGGCGACGGAAAAACCGCCAGAAGACATCACGAGCGACACATCCGACCCAGGGTCGCTGTGCAGGATGGCGTTCTTCAGCAGATTCCGCAACAGGATCGATGCCAGCTGCGGATTCATCCTGTACACGAACGGCGACCTTATGTCAGCAATCACGGATATCCTGCGCGACGGATATATTTCGCCGAACATCTCCACCGCATCCGCCGCCAGACTGGAAAAGTCTATCTCCGAAGTCTCCGGGAACTGCCCGTTCTCTATCTTTGTCAGAAGCAGGAGCGTCCTGTTCAGTCTGATCAGCTCCTGAAGCCCGCGATGCACCTTGGCCAGTTCCTCCGCCTGGACAGCCGTCAGATCCGGAGAGTCCAGGAGCATCTCTATCCTGTTGCTGCAGGCTGCCAGAGGCGTCTGCAGTTCGTGCGAGGCATTGCCGATGAAATGCTTCTGTTCCTGATACTGCACATCGAAGCGTGCCGCGGCATTCCTTATGGTATCCGCCAGCTTGCGGAATTCGGTCACATTCGTATCCGACGGCACGGGAGGCATCTTCTTGCCCGGATTGTAATCGTCCAGCCATTGCAGCATGGCTTTCAGCGGCCGCATATTATATCCCACCACCCACACTGAAATGCACAGCACCGACAGGAGCAGGACTACGTACAGGGCCACCACCCACCACAGAATGGATCTCTGTATGTCATCCTTTTCGAATGTCGGGACTGCCACGGTCAGTTCATAAAAACGGTCCTGGCTGTCCCTGAAAATCCTCGAGAGAACCCGCGCAGACTCGAATTCCGATTTGGAGGACATGAATATCTCACGGTTTTCGAACATTATCCACGGCCGGGATTCCGCGGCTTCCGCCGTCACCTCCTTTATATAATAGGTATTGTTCGTACCGTTGTCGCCTTCCGGAAGTTCCACTCCGGCCAGTTTCCTTATGATCAGGGCATCCGAATAGTCTATAAGGGAATCGTCCGTCTCGTCATTTATCTCGTCGGTCGTAGCGAAATAGAAACACACGGCCCACACTGCGAGCAGGACAGTAAAAGCCATTGCCAGCCAGGCTGTTATCTTCAGCAAAAGTTTCATTCCTGTTTCATTGACAGTTTATACCCGAACCCGTAGACAGCCTTTATCTCCACATCTGCGCCGGCCTCCTGGAGTTTCCTCCTGAGATTCTTCATCTGGGCATACAGGAACTGGAAATCATCCGTCTGGTCGATATGATCGCCCCATATCGCCTCGGCCAGCACGGCCTTGTCCACAAGATGTTCGGGACGGTGAATAAAATACGACAGTATCGAGAACTCCTTCTTCAGCAGAGAAACCTCCCGGCCGGACACGAACACCCTTCCGCTCTCGGGCTCCAGGGACACATTCCCGAAACGCAGGGAAAAATCCCCGTCCCTGCGGCTCCTCCTGGCCACACTCCTTATCCTCGCCGAGAGTTCCGCGATGTGGAACGGCTTTGCCAGATAGTCGTCGGCCCCGAGTTCGAGCCCGGCCACCTTGTCGTCTATGGAATCCTTGGCGGAAATTATTATCACGTCGGCCCGGTTGCCTTTTTTCTTCATCGCTTCCAGCAGTTCCAGCCCGCTGCCTCCAGGCAGCATTATATCAAGGAGGATGCAGTCGTATGCGTACACTTCCAGTTTCTCCGAAGCCCTCCTGAAATCCGGAGCATTCTCTACCGTATGTCCTTCGCGCTTCAATGCCGAGGTCATCACCTCCATGAGCGACGGGTCGTCTTCCACTATCAATATTTTCATAGCCGCATTTATAAACCGTACGGGAATTTGCAGAAAACTGTCTGAATTTTTTCAAACAACTTCTAAATATAGCATTATTTTGTCTTGATAAAATAAGGATTAAAGAATAAATGCACTATCTTTGAATTTTTCCCGGATACGGGCCGGGCAAGGAAACATCCGCCACAGAAAATGATGGAGAAAAACATTTACCTCATAGACGGTCACGCACTGGTTTTCAAGATGTATTATGCCTTTATCAGGAGGCCTATGATAAACTCGAAGGGCATGGATACGTCCATTCTGTTCGGGTTTACTAAATACATCCTCGAGATGATCGAACGGGAAAAACCGACCCATCTCGCCGTCGCATTCGACCCTCCAGGGGGGACTTTCCGCAATGAGATCTACCCCAAATACAAAGCCACGAGGGACGAGACCCCGCAGCTGGTCATAGATGCGCTGGAGCCTCTGATGGAAATATGCAAGGCCCTTGGAATCCCGGTGCTGATGATTCCGGGGTACGAGGCCGACGACGTGATAGGCTCGGCGGCAAAAAAATGCGAAAAGGAAGGATATACCGTCTATATGGTCACTCCCGACAAGGATTACGGCCAGCTGATTTCGGATCACATCATCCAGTACAGGCCCGGCAAGGCCGGAGGGGAACGCGAACTGGTGGATAAAAAGGCGGTCTGCGAAAAATACGGCATCGAAAGGCCGGAACAGGTCATAGACATGCTGACGCTCTGCGGAGACGCATCCGACAATGTCCCGGGAGTTCGCGGAGTGGGAGAAGTCGGGGCTGGCAAACTGATATCCAGATACGGTTCCGTGCGGAACATCTACAGCCATCTCGACGAACTGACGCCGAAACAGAAAGCCGCCTTCGAGGAAGCGAAAGGACATATAGAGTTGAGCCACAGGCTGGTAACCATCAAGACCGACATCGATGTCGACCTGAATATGGAGGATGCAAGAGTCACTGACGACTATGCGCCGGAAACCGCGGACCTGTTCCGGAAATACGAATTCAACTCGCTGATGCGTTTCATCAGCCATGTCGCTCCGGCGGCACCCCGCGAAAAGAAAGAACTGGAAACCGTCTTCCTCTCTCCCGGGGAATTCTGCGGTCTGGCGGAAAAAACCGGCATTTTCAGCATGGTCGCCGACTTTGCAGGAGAAGGGGTTTTCTCCAGAATAAAAAAACTGACCGTAGCCGCTGTCGACAACGGGACCAACTTCTGCTCCGAGGGCAGCTGCTATGATTTCAGGAATATCATCGAAAACGGGGACATCCGGAAATGCGGCTATGACTTCAAGGCGCAGGTGAATGCCTTGGAGATGGACGGGATTACGCTCAGGGGGCTTCTGATGGACATCGAACTGATGCACTATCTGGTAAATCCGGAGAAAAGCCACAAGGCCGGGATACTGTCGATGAGCTATCTCGGGATCAACATCGACGAAGATGCAGGCGCCCCTGTCCAGAAGTCGCTTTTCGATGAGGTGGAAGAGGTACAGGCCCCTTCACGCAGGACGGAAGCCGTAATCGACGTCCTTTTGGAGAAAGAGATACTGAAAGAACTGGAAAAGACCGGGGCGGACAGGCTGTACCGCAAGATAGAAGAACCGCTTGTCAGGGTACTGGCGGGAATGGAAAAAACCGGGGTCCGGGTGGATCTCTCCCAGCTGAAAAGCTACGCGGAAGACCTGCGGCGGGAACTGGAGGAAAGACAGGAGCGCATCAGGGAAATGGCCGGGGAGCCGGACCTGAACATTTCTTCCCCAATGCAGATAGGGAACGTTCTTTTCGAAAAACTGGCCCTCGACCCCAAGGCCAAAAAAGGCGGCAGCAAGCACTATTATTCCACGGATGAGGAAACGTTAACAGCCCTGCAGCACAAGCACCCCATCATCAATGAGATACTGGAATTCAGGGCAGTAAAGAAACTGCTGTCTTCGTACATAGAACCATTCCCGAGCCTGATAAACCCCAAGACAGGAAAGATACATACCACTTTCAACCAGGCGCTTACCGCTACCGGAAGGCTGAGCTCATCGAAGCCCAACCTACAGAACATCCCTGTCAGGACGGAACGCGGGCGCGAGATCAGGAAAGCTTTCGTACCGTCAGCCCCGGACGGGGTGATACTGTCCGCGGACTATTCCCAGATAGAACTGAGGATCATGGCCCACCTGAGTCAGGATGCGCACCTGACCGAAGCTTTCAGGCACGGGCTCGACGTACACGCCATCACGGCATCGAAGATATTCGGAGTCAGTCCCGAAGAAGTGACACCGGACCAGAGACGCATAGCCAAGACGGC
>CASFLY010000127.1 GCA_949295645.1 uncultured Bacteroidales bacterium
ATGTTCTTGGGAGTGAATTCGCTCCTGTCCATTCCAGGGAATACCCCGGCACCGTGACCTGGATTTCGGACAGGAGCGAATTCACTCCCAAGAACATCCAGACCGATGACGAACGCCGGAATCTCGTCTATGCCGTCAGGATCGCCGTGGACAACGACGGTCTCATAAAGCTGGGAATGTACGGAGGCGTCATTTTCTGACATACGTGCCGAAGAGCCGGTATATGGATTCGATAGTCATACATAACCTGAAAAAGAGTTTCGGGAAAAACTTTCCCCCGGCGGTCGACCTGCAGGGCGACTTCAGCATTGCCAAGGGAGAACTCTTCGGCATAGTAGGGCCGGACGGGGCAGGCAAGACCACCCTTTTCAGGATTCTCGCGACCCTCCTTCCTCCCGACTCCGGTACAGCTTCCGTCGAAGGCTTCGACATTGTCCGGGACTACCGGACCATCAGAACCGTACTGGGCTACATGCCTGGCAGGTTTTCCCTCTATTCCGACCTTTCCGTCCGCGAAAACCTCGAATTTTTCGCATCCGTCTTCGGGAAGGACATCAAAAGCAATCTCGGTCTCATAGAGAACATCTACTGCCGCCTGAGGCCGTTCGAAAAACGCAAGGCAGGCAAACTCTCGGGAGGGATGAAACAGAAGCTCGCCCTGTGCTGCTCCCTGATACATTCCCCGTCCGTGCTCTTCCTGGACGAACCCACTACCGGAGTCGACCCCTCGTCGAGGCGGGAACTGTGGGAGAATCTTGCGGAACTCAAGGCCGGAGGGATGACGGTCGTCGTGTCTACAGCCTATATGGACGAGGCTGACCGGTGCGACAAGGTAGCCATGATGAAGTCGGGCCGTTTTATGACGACCGATTCCCCGAAGAACATCATCTCGAGGTTCGGGAAACGGCTTTATTCAGTGCGTTCGGACGATATGTTCCGCCTGCTGCACGACCTGAGGGCCATAGAAGCGGTGGAAAAGTGCTACACTTTCGGAGAGACGCACCATATTGTGCTGAAAGACGGCGTGGAAACGGACATCGACAGGATTTCCCGGACCCTCGGTTCGGAATTCGGACATACGGGCGTCGCCGTGAATGAAATAACGGCATCGCTGGAAGACTGTTATATGAATCTTGAAGGTTGATGTGAAAATGGCTGCAAATCGGAAAATACCTGGTGCCGACCGTGTCATAGAAGTGGAACACCTGACCAAACGCTTCGGTGATTTCACGGCCGTGGACGACATATCTTTCGATGTCCGGCGCGGTGAGATTTTCGGCTTCCTCGGGGCAAACGGGGCCGGCAAGACCACCGCCATGAGGATGCTTACGGGCCTGAGCTATCCCACCTCCGGGAAAGGGCAGGTGGCCGGATACGACATATGGACGCAGTCTGAAATGATAAAAAGGCGCATAGGGTATATGAGCCAGAAATTCGCCCTTTACGGTGACCTGACGGTCAATGACAACATGCAGCTGTTCGCCGGGATATACGGGGTGCCGCGCACGGAGGCGGCCGCCCGTACGGACGCCTTGCTGGAGCGGCTTTCGCTGACTGCGGAAAAGAACATGAAAGTCAGGGACCTGCCCCAGGGATGGAAACAGAAGCTGGCTTTTTCCGTCGCCATCATACACCGGCCCGAGATAGTCTTCCTCGACGAGCCTACCGGAGGTGTCGACCCGGCTGCGCGGAGGCAGTTCTGGGAACTCATTTACGAGGCCGTGGATGAAGGCATCACGGCTTTCGTCACGACGCATTACATGGACGAGGCAGAGTATTGCGGACGGATTTCGATGATGGTGGACGGCCGCATGGACGCATTGGACACGCCTTCGGCCCTGAAGCGGAAGTACGGGGCTTCTTCGATAGCGGAAGTCTTCGATCTGCTGGCCCGCGGGGCGGAAAGGTCGGAATAAGGGTACAAACGGTACGTATGGCGCTCGGTTTATGAACAGTTTTTTTTCATTCGTCCGGAAAGAGTTCCTGCACATTTTCAGGGACAGGAAGACACTGCTGGTGCTGATAGGCCTCCCGACAGTGCTTATCGTCCTTTTCGGCTTTGCCATATCGACCGAAATCCGCAATGTGAACGTGGGTCTCTTTATGCCCGGCGACGACATATCCGTGACGAGGCTGATGGAGAAAATCGGCAGGAGCGGGTATTTCACATACGTGGGGCGTTTCCTGTCCGAGGAGGACGTCGACGAAGCGATGAGGCGCGGCAGGATAGATGTCGCCGTCGAGTTCCCAGCCGGCTTCGGCGCGGCCCTGTACAGTGCGGACGGGGCGGAAGTGTCGATAGTCGCCGATGCGACGAACCCGAACAACGCTTCGATGGAAGTGATGTACCTGACGCAGATAATATACGACTACTTCGAAAATGACATCTGGGAGGCGGCGGCAGTGTCGCTTCCGGATGCCGCGTCCGTTACGGCATCCGGGACCCTTGTCCCGAATCTGAGGATGCTGTACAACCCGCAGCTGAAAAGCTCGTACAACTTCGTTCCCGGGATTATGGGACTGATACTGATGCTGATATGCTCGCTTATGACGTCCGTATCCATAGTCCGGGAAAAGGAAACCGGAAGTATGGAAGTGCTGCTGGTCTCGCCGGTCAGGCCGCTGAACATCGTACTTGCCAAGATGATTCCTTATTTCGTGATTTCCTGTGCGATACTTGCCAACATCCTCCTGCTGACGGTATTCGTGCTGAAAGTACCGGTGGAAGGCAGTTTCTTCTGGATGATATTAGTGTCGTTCATCTACATAATATTGTCCCTCGGCATCGGGATGTTCGTCTCGTCCGTGGTGAAGACGCAGATTATAGCGACCCTTATCTGCGGGATGATATTCCTGATTCCGGTGATGATGTTCAGCGGGATGCTATACCCGATAGAGAGTATGCCGACGGCTCTCCAGTGGTTTGCGCAGACCATCCCCGCCAAATGGTTCATCGAGGCCATACGCAAAATCATGATCGAAGGCGTGCCTGTAAGGTACGTCACCACCGAAATCCTGATAATGACGGGGATGGCGGTGCTCTTCTTTTCCGCGGCGGTCTACAAGTTCAAGGACAGATTGGAATGACTATGGGAGCTTTCAGGCATTTGTTCATAAAGGAAGTCAGACAGTTTTTCGGGAACCCGTTCATGCCGGTGGTCCTGATACTTCTGCCCGTACTGCTGATGCTCATCGTGCCGCTTGCGGCCAATATGGAAATCCGCGACGTGAGGGTGACGATCGTCGACTCGGACCGCTCCGGCCTGTCCTCGCGGCTCGCCGACAGGATTTCAGAATCCGGATATTTCATCCTGGTTTCGTACGAAGACACGTATGCCGGAGCCGTCGATGAGCTCGGGAAGGGAAATACCGACATCATCGTGGAAATACCCGAGGGAATGGAAAGCAAAGTGGCCAAGGGCGAGAATGTCGGAATCTACATTGCGGCCAATGCCGTCAACAGCACCAAGGCCTCCATCGGCGGAGGCTATCTCTCTTCCATCGTGACCGGATTCTCTGCCAGCGAAGCCGCGGCATCCGCCGGGCCCGCGCCGCTGACCGTCGTGCCCCGGTTCAGATACAATCCTCACCTTGAATACAAACTTTTCATGGTGCCTGCGCTCATGATAGTCATCATCGTTCTGGTAGGCGGGTTTTTCCCTACCCTCAGCATAGTTTCCGAAAAAGAAAACGGCACCATCGAACAGATCAATGTCTCCCCGGTCCGCAAGCGCGACTTTATCTTTTCCAAGGTGGTCTTTTACGGCGTCCTCGGCATTTTCGCCTTTACCCTTACATTCCTCATAGCCCACTTCGTCTACGGTCTCGCCCTTAACGGCGGCATGCTCGAAATCTACACCGGTGCCGTCATCTTCCTTATTTTCATGGCCGGTTTCGGCCTGATAATATCCAACTATTCCGACACCCTCCTCCAGTCCGTTTTCATAATGTTCTTTTTCGTCCTCGTCTTCATGCTTATGAGCGGCATCTTCACACCCGTCAGTTCCATGGAAACCTGGTCCCAATACGTCACCTACGCCCTTCCTACACGTTATTTCGTAAATATTCTCCGCTCCGTCTGCCTCAAGGGCAGCACCTTCACCGACCTTACTTTCGATTTCGTGATGCTTTCGGCGTTTGCGGTGGTGATAAATGCTGTAGCTGTTATTACCTATAAGAAACAATCATAGTTTCGTGACGTCGGAACGGGCAAATTGCGGCATTGCGGCGGGGTCATGGATGGGATTTGCAAATTGCGGCGTTGCCTTCAGGACTCGGGGACCGGTCATTTACGGAAGTAAACTCCCGGTCCCTCGCCTTTGGCGCCTTGCACTTTACCCGTTGCGGCGTCACGGCGGGGTCATGGATGGGGTTTGCAGAGGGGAATGCGAGAAAAGGAGGGGACGGGGCTTTACGGGAGGGAGGGGGAGAGGCAGGCGTCGAGGTCGCGGCATATCTGGTCGCGGTCCATTCCGCGGCCGATGAAGACTATTTTCTGCATACGGTCGCCGTAAGTTTCGTCCCAGTCCCGCATAAAACCGGGATCGGACCGCATCAGCTGGCGCAGATCCTCCTCGGGGGCTGTGGCATACCACTGGCCGGCCTGTTTCAGGCTTTTTTGCGAACCGGCCTGTTCGAAAAGGTACGACATGTCCTTCTCGTCCTCGAAATAGCAGATTCCCTTGGCACGGATGACGGATGCAGGCCATTTTTTTGCTATGAAATGGTCGAACCTGTTGATGTCGAAGGCCGGGCGGCGGTAATAGACGAATGTGCCGATGCCGTATTCTTCCGAATGGCTGTGATGCTCCGGATCCCCGTGATGACCGCAATGGCTGTGCTGCTCCGAATGGCAGTGCTGCTCAGGATCCCCGTGATGCTCGCAATGACTGTGATGCTCAGGCCGGCCGTCACGGCTGCGGTGCGCCGGTACTTCGTCCGACGGGATCATCCTGGCCGCGCGCTCGGCCTTGTCCGAAGGCCGGCTTTCTATGCCGCGTATCCAGCCGGCGGACAGGGACGTCCTGTCGAAATCGAACATCCCCGTGTACAGTATCCTGTCCAGGTCGATGCCGGCATAGTCGCACTCTATGATTTCTGCGTCTGGCTGCAGGCTGCGGATTATCTCCCGGATTCTTCCCAACTCCACGGCCGAGACCTCGGACGCCTTGTTCAGCAGGACGACGTTGCAGAACTCGACCTGCTGGATTATCAGCCTTTCGATGTCCTCCTCGCCATGGACCTTGCCCGTGAGAGCCTCTCCGCAGCCGAACTCGTCCCTCATCCTGAGGGCGTCCACCACGGTCACTATGCAGTCCGGCCGGCAGATGCCGTACTTCACGTACGCCCCGCCGAAAGTCGGGATGCTGCACAG
This sequence comes from uncultured Bacteroidales bacterium, assembly GCA_949295645.1. Classification (GTDB taxonomy): domain Bacteria; phylum Bacteroidota; class Bacteroidia; order Bacteroidales; family UBA932; genus Cryptobacteroides. The sequence goes on from CASFLY010000127.1 coordinate 5,375, forward strand.
GGTCCGGGCTATCGGCTCCGGCTCGCAGATTCCGCTGGCCTCTATCACTATATAGTCGAATCTCCCGGCCTTCATCAACTCGAAGACCTGCTCTATAAGGTCCGTTTTCAGCGTGCAGCAGATACAGCCGTTCTGCAGGGCCACGAGGCTCTCGTCCTTTTGGGTCACCACGCCGCCTTTCCGTATCAGGTCCGCATCGATGTTCACTTCACCTATGTCGTTCACTATTACGGCGAAGCGTATTCCCTTCCTGTTCAGGAGGATATTGTTCACAAGAGTCGTTTTCCCGCTGCCGAGGTATCCGGTCAGCAGCAGGACCGGCATTTCTTTGCACTTTCCGGTATCGTTCGCATCCATATCCTGTCGGTATCTGCTTTCAGCCGGCATTTTCCCGCCGGCAGTAATTAAATTATATCCGGCCGCAATTTTACCAAATAATTCCGATTCTCACATTAATTATTCATTAAAATTTTCCCGAGGGCATCCGACATCGTGATTTTTTGCATAAATTTGCAGAACCTTTCAAGGGACCGCATAATTCTGACTTTGGATCGCCAAGTGCATATATGACTATAGACAAGAACCTATACATACACCTGATAGCCTCCGGCGACGAATCCGCGTTCAGGCAGTTCATAACCTCAAATGCACCTTCCTGCTACAGGTATGCCTGGCGCATACTGAAAAGGAAAGAACTTGCGGAGGAAGCGGTCTGCGAAGTCTTTGTCGCCGCCTGGGAAAACAGGAAGCATCTGCCCGAGATCGAAAACACGGGGGCATGGCTCCACCGTCTCACCCTGCACAAGTCCGTCTCCCTGCTGCGCAAGGAATCCCGCTGGGATCTCCGGAAAGAGAGGATAACGGAATCCGAACTGGGCATTCCGGACTTCTATGAAGAACCGGACTACGACGCGGAAACGGTAAGTCTCCTGAACAGGGCCATCGGCGACCTCCCTGAAAAATGCCGCCAGGTCTTCTACCTGGCCAGGATCGAGAAAATGTCCTACAGGGAAATCTCCCGCATCATGGGCATTTCCGTCAAGACCGTCAGCAACCATCTGACATACGCTATGAAACGGCTCTCGGAAACCATACTGGGGGGGGTAAGGCTACTCCTTCAATATTTCTTGCGGTACTTTCGGCCTGCTTATATGCCGTCTTGTTGTAATTCCTGAAAAATTTTCCCGAAATCATATAGGGATTTTCGACATTTCCTGCGACATATCTTATAGTGAGGGTTTATTACGGCAGACTTTCACCGGCTACATTGACAAGATATGGAACAGAATGACACTAAAACAGGCGTATCCCCTGAAACATACGAACCGCTTCAGCAGGCTGACATCGAAGCCCTGGTAGGGAGAATCATGCGGCGCCTGGCTGCCCGAAAGAGACGCAGGATCGTGATTTCCGCGTTGTCCGCCACCCTTTCGGCGGCAGCCGTCATCCTCTATACCGTCTTCCTGTATCCGGAAATGACTTCCCCGATCCCGGGAATTCACAAGAACAGGCTGAACACCATGGAAGTCCCTGCAGGAGCCACCGCCACCCTGCATCTGCCGGACGGTTCGCTTGCAATGCTCAATTCCGGGACGAAAGTAGTTTACCCGTCTTCATTCGACAAGACGGAACGGACCATCTTCGTGGACGGTGAAGTCTGGCTCGAAGTCGTACCGGACAGGGAACGCCCGTTCACGGTTTCGGCTGACGGATTCGATGTCAGGGTGCACGGTACCAAATTCAATGTCAATACACGCAGCGGCAGTAAAAGCGTCGTCCTCGCGGAAGGTGCGGTGGAAGTCTCCTCCAAGGGAGGCTCGGGCGTCATGCTTGCCCCCGGACAGATGGCCTCTGTGGATGACGGGCTCATCTCGGTGTCCGAAGTCCTGACCGAGGACTATACCAGCTGGAC
>CASFLY010000128.1 GCA_949295645.1 uncultured Bacteroidales bacterium
ACTTTCTGCCTATTGCTTCTTCCCCAAAAAACCTATGATTGCTTTAGACAGATGTAATACCATAGACTCTTATAACCAGTTGACTTTGTTTTAGTTACTTTTCATCGAACTCACGTTATTATAAGTTTCCGGAGGCATTGGCTCCCGAAAAGGGAGGGGACCCGCTTGCGGGGAGGACCTCCGGAAACTTATAATACCGCCTCCCCAATTTAATTTTGAAAAAATATCCCGAAATGCTATCTTCGCGTCGTGTATTGAACCAAAACCTTTAACTCATGCCAACAATCGTAAGAAAAGTGTCGTCTCCGAAAGAGATGCGCACTTTTATAGATTTTGCATCGCATCTGTACAAGAACCATCCGTGCTACGTTCCCAACCTGCGCTCGGATGACTTCGCCACGTTCGATCCCGGAACAAACAAGGCATTCGAATTCTGCGAGTCCGAGCTCTTCCTCGCATACAGGGACGACAAGGTCGTCGGCAGGGTGGCCGCCATCATAAACCCTAAGGCCAACGAGACCTGGAATGTACGCCAGGTGCGTTTCGGATGGATAGACTTCATCGAGGATATGGAAGTGGCGGAAGCTCTTCTGGATACGGTTTCCGCCTGGGGCAGGGAAAGAGGTATGGACGAGATAGCCGGGCCGCTCGGATTTACGGACTTCGACCCTGAAGGAATGCTCGTGGAGGGCTTCGACAAGCTCGGGACGATGATCACCATCTACAATCACGGATACTATCCGGAATACCTCGGGAAACTCGGGTACACAAAGGATGCCGACTGGATAGAATACCTCATAAAACTGCCGGAGAGCCTTCCTGAAAGGTTCGCGAAAATGGCCTCGATAGTCTGTGAGAAATACGGCCTGAAAGTCAGGAAACTTTCCCGTTCCATCATCCGCAAGGAACAGTACGGACGGAAGATGTTCCACCTTATAAACGAATCCTACAACCAGTTGTACGGCTATTCTCTCCTGTCGGAAAAGCAGATCGACCAGTACGTGGCCCAGTACCTTACCTTCATCGACCTGAAAATGGTATCCTTCGTGGAAAACGAAGCGGGGGAACTCGTGGCCTGCGGCATCACTATCCCGTCGCTGGCAAAAGCCCTGCGCAGATCGAAGGGGCGGCTTTTCCCGTTCGGCTGGTTCCATCTCCTGAATACCCTGTATGTCAACAAACCGGACATCGTGGACCTGCTTCTGGTCGCGGTGAAGCCTGAATACAGGAACAAGGGGCTGCACGCCATCCTGTTCGCGGATCTGATACCGTCACTGATAAAACTCGGGTTCAAATACGCCGAAAGCAACCCTGAACTCGAGACCAATGCCAAGGTCCAGGCTCTGTGGGGGCCGTTCGAAAGGACCGTACATAAAAGGCGCCGGGTCTTCAGGAAATCCCTGTGATGCGCTCCCTGTGGCTGTCCTTGTACAGTCCGTCGATGATGCCGTCCGCAAGCCCGATCACCGGTACATAGATGAGCGCGGCCCCGGTGAGGCCCGCTATTGTCAGGAAAATCCTTGCCGCCGGGACGATCACGTCCGCCCGGTCGGGTTTCAGTGCATATTCCTCCATCCTTTCCTCTACGGTCAGGTCTTTCAGCCTGTCGTAGATTTCCTGCAGGGATGCAACGCTCATCCTCGAGTAGCGGCTGTCCCTGCCGCGCACAAGCTTGACAAGTTTGTTTATGTTCCCTCCGGAACCTATGATGGAGATGCCGGGGTAGGACAGGGCAAGGTCCCCCATATCCTTGCGCAGCCTGTTCCATTCGCTTTCGGACACGGCCCCGTTCAGGATTCTGACCGTGCCGATGTTGTACGAGCGGGAGCATACCAGTTCTCCGTCGGCCAAAAGATTGATTTCGGTGCTGCCTCCGCCCACATCCACATACATGAAATTGCCCTTGCGGCCCTTCATATATTCGATATGGTTGTTGTAGATCATCTTCGCCTCCTCCTGGCCGTCGATGATTTCTATCCTGATGCCCGTCTTCTTCTCTATGGCCCTGATGATGTCCGGACCGTTGGCAGCATCCCTCATCGCCGAGGTCGCACAGGCCCTGTATGCCGATACATTGTAGATTTTCATAAGGTTCTTGTAGGCTTTCATCAGCCTGACCATATTCTTTTCCTTAATTTCGGAGATCCTGCCGGAAGCGAACACGTCGAACCCTAATCTCAGGGGCACGCGCAGGAGCAGAACCTTGCTGAAAAGGGGTTCTTCATCGCTTTCCAGCTGCTTGATCAGAAGCCTTACGGCATTGGAACCTATGTCTATTGCCGCGTAAGTGACGGCATTCTCATTGAATTTGCCGGTTTCTTCTTCCATAATCCTGTCATTTATAATGTATCGTCGGAGGTCTGCCCTCCTTCTTCAGACAGCCTGTAATAGTCGTAAAGCTCTTCCTGCGACCCTTTCGCGAGCGGGTTTTCGCACACCCACGGCCTGTTTTCCCCGCTTCCGTCCACTGTCCGGCCCTGTCTTGCGTCCCTCAGGCCGTATTCGACTATCCTTTTCATTTCCTGTTTCAGGGTCGGGTCGTACACCGGGGCCACCACCTCTATCCTGTTGTCGAGATTCCTCGGCATCCAGTCCGCGGAGCCTATGAAGACTTTTTCCACCCCTCCTCCGGCGAACACGAATATCCTCGAATGCTCCAGATAGCGGTCTATGATGCCGCAGATGCGCAGGTGGGAGTGCTCCGGCAGGTTTCCGGTGACCAACGAACAGTTCCCCCTGACCAAAAGGTCTATCCTAACCCCGGCCGCGGCAGCCTCGTAAAGCTTCGCCACCATGGCCTGGTCGGTGATATGGTTGATCTTTATCATTATGTATGCCGGCTTTCCTGCCTTCCTGTTTTTGATTTCGGCATCTATCAGGCTCAGAAACCTGCGTTTCATGCCGTTGGGAGACACCAGAAGCTCCTTGAAATGCACGGGGATATACGGCTTTTCGATGAAACTGAAAAGCAGTTCCACGTCCGATGTCATTCTCGGGGAAGCCGTCATAATGATACAGTCGGTGTATGTCCTGGCGTTCCCCTCGTGGAAGTTGCCGGTGCTGACGCAGGCGATGTCCGGCCCTTTTTTCATCCCTATAAGGACTACCTTCGAATGGATTTTCAGGCCTTCCACCCCGAAGATGACCTTTACTCCGGCATCCTGGAGTTTCTGCGCCCACACCATATTCGATTCCTCGTCGAACCGCGCGAGGAGCTCTATCACGGCCGTCACCTTCTTCCCGTTTCTGGCGGCTCCGATGAGCGCCTTTATGACCTTGGATTCGCGGGCCAGGCGGTACAGGGTGATTTTTATGCTCTTGACATTGCTGTTCAGGG
>CASFLY010000129.1 GCA_949295645.1 uncultured Bacteroidales bacterium
CGCCAGCGGCAATATAATCAATGACAAAAACAAACGTATCTTCATATCCACTAAAAAATATTTCGATTTTCCGATGGCATTGGCTCCCGAAAAGGGAGGGGACCCACGATGTGGGGAGGACCATCGGAAAATACTTACTGTAATACATCATTTTCTGAATCTATAATGCCAGGCAGTCCTGTGACGGAACCGGCAACAGTCACCTTACCTGTCTTTATCTGCTTCACCACCCTCTTGTCCGTCTCGTCACGGCTGAGCGAAGCCCCGGCATCCTTGAGCACAGCCTTATATGCATCCATGACAGGTTCCACAGCCGCAGGAGATTTCATGAAAAACGGACCGGCAGCCGAGATCTCGGAATATTCGGCAGCATAGCCGGCGATAGCCTCATTGTCCGGAAGGACACCTTTCCAGTTCCCCTTATTGACACGGGACGTGTCATAAATATTGTCCTTTATATAAAAGGACCCCGGAATCATGGACGTAGTCTCGGAAGTGTAGACTTCGAGATAGCGCCCGTTCAGGTTTCTGGTTGCAGGGCCCGGGATGAAGAGGTTCGATACGACGTTGAACCAACCTTCCTCGCCGCCGTAAATGGCTTTCATGCCCCAGTTGAAGACGACGTTGTTCACGAATTCGACAGTTCCGCGGTAGAAAATGCGGTCGGAGCCGCTGTAGATGGCAGGATGGTCGAAACGCGGATTCCGGCTGTTGTTGTCCGCGATGATGTTGTGGTGGAAAGACACGTTCCGTCCTCCCCAGATGCCGCCGTAGCCATGCTCGCCCTTGCGGTGTATGGAACTGTTCAAGGCCTCGGCGATGATACACCACTGTATGGATGCATCGCTGATGGCATAGAACGAAGCGTTTTCGTCCGTAGCCCAGCTCATGGAACAGTGGTCGATGATGAGATTCTTCACATGGCGTGCCCCGAGAGCATCATTCTCGTCTTTCGATGCAGAACCCATACGGAAACGCATATATCTGACTATCACCTCATCAGCTCCGATATACATTCCATGGTCCCTGAGAGTGATGCCTTTCCCCGGAGCCGTCTCGCCGGAAATGGTGATGTACGGATTCTCGATCTTGAGCGTGGATTTGAGATGGATGTCACCTTCGACCGCAAATTCGACGATTCTCGGCCCCTCAGCCTCAACTGCGTATCTCAGAGTGCCCTCCTCGCCGGTATCTTCGAGAGATGTCACGACATAGACTTCGCCTCCGAGTCCGCCCCGGGTATATTTTCCGCCGCCGTCAGCCCCTTCGAAAGCCGGTTCGGGTGTCACGGACTGCTCCGTGACAATTTTTCCGTCCCTGACAGCCTTCCCTGCCGGGATGTATTCTATATTGTTCGCCGCCTCGTATTCAAGCGAAGCCCAGATGAACGGGCCTACACCTTTGCAGTCGTTGTCGATGACCGGTTCGCTGAGATAATATTCGTAAGTGCCGCTTCTCATTTCCTTCCCGCCAAGTCCGGCCACGGAACAGCAAGAAGCTATGGAAATGGTGCCGTCACCGTTCTCTTTCACAAACGTGTCTATAAACTTCCGATAAAGGTCACGTGAATAGCCGCGCCATTCGTCTGAAAGCCAGCCCTGGCGCACGCCCTTCAGGTAGCAGTAAACGAACATTGAAGAAGCTGTGGCTTCCAGATAGTTTCCTTCCCTGCCCGGACAGTCGAGCACCTGATACCACATTCCGGTCTCAGGGTCGGCATACTTCGGAAGGAGCTCCATCATATAGCGGAATTTCTCTATGAGATCCTGTCTGGCAGGGTGCTTCTTAGGCATATAGTCTATGGTCTCGGCCAGGGCCATGA
>CASFLY010000130.1 GCA_949295645.1 uncultured Bacteroidales bacterium
ATGAAGTCGTACACGGCGGCTACATTAAGCGAGTTCGTGAAGAGACCGAGGTCTGCCTCCACGAAGTCGTTCCCCAGGGTGTGCTGGTATGAAGCCTCGAAGCCCCATCCTAACCTTGCACCGATTGCTCTTGGCTGTGCAGCTGCCACGGATGCTATACCGAGTGCGAGGGCTGCGATAAGAATCAATTTTTTCATTTTATTTCGATTTTATTGAATCCGAATACATACAAAGATACAACTTTTCCCGGCAGAAAGACGGATAAATCTCCGAAATTTTCAGAAATCGGCAGCCTTCCGCATCTTTTCCGCTATCCTGTCGTTGCATAGGTTCCCGATGCTGCCGACGTGGGTGTGGTGCACGGTCTTCTCCGCGTGGAATTTACCTTCGTTGACCTCCACTCCTACACTCCTGTATGCATCTCTGAACGGCATTCCGGCAAGGACACGCCTGTTCACTTCCTCAACGGTGAACAGGTAGTCGTAGATAGGGGAGTCGAGGATGCCGTCGTTTACCCGTATTTCCTTGAGCATGAAGCCTGTCATCCGTATGCACTTGTGCATCAGGACCAGTGCCGGGAAAAGAACGTCTTTCAGCAACTGGAAATCGCGATGGTATCCATGAGGCATATTGCTGCATATCAGGGATATTTCGTTTTCCGCAGATAGGATTCTGTTGCAGTTCCCGCGTATGATTTCCCAGACGTCCGGGTTCTTCTTGTGCGGCATGATGCTGGAGCCGGTGGTGAGCTGGTCCGGGAAAGATATGAAGCCGAAGTTCGGGCACATATAGAGACAGCAGTCGGCGGCGAACTTGTTTAGGGTAAGGGCAATACATCCTATGGCAGAAGCCACTGCCTTTTCCGACTTGCCACGGCTCAGCTGTGCCGCCACGGCATTGTAGTCGAGGTCTTCGAACCCGAGCAGCCTTGTGGTCATCTCCCTGTCGAGCGGGAACGAACTGCCGTAGCCCGCCGCAGACCCGAGAGGATTCTGGTTCACAAGGTGGTATGCCCCCTGAAGCATACAGGTGTCGTCAGCCAGGGCTTCGGCGTATGCCCCGAACCAGAGCCCGAACGAAGACGGCATGGCCACCTGCCCGTGGGTATAGCCAGGCAGCATCACGTCCTTGTATTTTTCGCTGAGACCCTGCAGGATGTCGAAGAGCCCGAGAACCTCATCCCTTGTCTTAAGAAGTTCGTCCCTGAGGAAAAGCTTGACATCCACAAGCACCTGGTCGTTGCGTGAACGCCCCGAGTGGATTTTCTTTCCTACATCCCCGAGCCTGCGGGTCAGGAGCAGCTCCACCTGCGAGTGGATGTCTTCGACGTCGTCTTCGAGGACGAATTTTCCCTCCTCTATTTCAGCCAGGATTTCATCCAGGGCCTTTGTCAGGATTTCCAGTTCTTCCGCAGTCAGCAGCCCTATCGATTCGAGCATCCTGATGTGTGCCTTGGAGCCGGTGACGTCGTATTTAGCCAGCGCCATATCCAGGACACGGTCATTTCCTACGGTGAAGTCTTCTACTATGTCGGAGGCTTTGGTGCCTTTGTTCCAGAGTGTTGCCATGATAGTTTATGATATTTGCGTTATTTTGTCCGGAAACTGTCCGGATGCTTTCCGATGATACTGAAAAATTCCGAAAGGAATGACATATACCCGCTTATCCCTTCCGATATTTCGCGGACGGTAATGTATTCGTCCTTTTTGTGGGAGCGGGCGGATTCTCCGGGCCCCATCTTGACGGCATCGCAGTCTATCCTGAGCCAGTCCGAGGTGGTGGGTGAAGAATAGGTCTCTATCCCGAGGGCCCTTACACATTCCGTAAGCGGCGAGCCCGGCCTGGTGGCGGAGGAGCGGTTCCTGAGGTTGCGTGCCCGGAGACGGCTTTTGCAGACAGCCTGCAGGCTGTCGAGAATCTCTTGGTTGCCGTACATTTCCGTAGGCCTGATGTCCACCGTGAAGCGGCATTTGTCGGGAATGACGTTGTGTGCGGTGCCGGCCTCTATCTGTGTGACATTCAGCCTGACTTTCCCCATCGCGGGGGACACTTTGCCGAATTCGTAGTTCCTCAGCCTCATGATGTCGTCGAGGGCGATGTACAGGGCATTCACCCCTTCGCCGTTGGCGGCGTGTCCGCTGACGCCCTCGGCTTCCGCATCTATTACAAGCAGCCCGCGCTCCGAAGTGGCGGCCTTCATTCCGGTAGGCTCTCCAACTATGGCCCAGGACGGTCTGGAGGCCGTCTCGAGACCCGGGATTTCGTTGTAGTGTTCCCATATCCACGTCATCCCGTCCGGGCCGGACCTCTCTTCCTCGCAACTGAGCACGAGGAGCAGGCTGCAGGGCAGGTCCTTGTCGTAGAAATGTCTGAAAACAGAGCATAGCGACACTACCGACCCCCCGTCGTCATTGCTCCCGAGTCCGCAGACTATGTCTTCTTTCCCGCTGCCGAAAATCTCCCTGACCTTTTCATAGTCGGGCTTGCACGGGTCGAAAGAATAGTCTTCGTTCGCCGGAACGGTGTCGATGTGGGCGTTCAGCATGAAGATACGTCCGGCAGGATCGAAATTCCTGTTCCGGACGATGATGTTGTTCTTTACGGCGACGGCAGGCAATCCCCATTCCTGCAGTTTCCAGACGATGAATGCGCTTACGTCGCCTTCCCTGAAGGAAATGGAAGGGATGGCCACGATCTCGCGGAGGAATTCGACTGCGTCGGATGTCAGTGTCTCGATGTCCATAACAAGATTCATCTGGTTCCTGGAAGTGAAAATACGGTGCGCACGGGACGGCGGCCCTATCCGGCCTGCAGGGTGGTCCCCCTGTCGTTCGCGATGTTCGACGAGTTCTTGATGACGACTTTCGAGACACCTCCCGCAATGGCTTTGAATGCGTTTTCGAGTTTTGGCAGCATGCCGTCCGCAACGGTGCCGTCGGCTTTCAGCCGTGCGAAATATTCAGGGGTGATCAGTGTTACCAAGCTCGTGTCATCATCCTTGTCGAGCAGCACCCCGTCTTTTTCGAAGCAGAAGACAAGATCCGTTTCAGCCTTGTCCGCGAGGCTCAGGGCTATGGCGGAAGCAACCGTGTCAGCGTTGGTATTCAGAAGCCCTCCCCGGCCGTCGCAGGTGATGGCGCAGAAAACCGGAGTCAGGCCCATCCGTATGAGGCTGATTATAAGATTGCCGTCTATGTTTTCAGGTTTCAGATCCCCGACATACCCGTAATCGACGGTCTCTCCCGTAGATGCAAGCTTTACCGGAGGCCTTTTGTCCGCCTTTATCACCCCTGCGTCCGCTCCCGAGAGCCCGATGGCATTGCATCCGTTTTTCTGCAGCAGGGCGACGATGCTTTTGTTGCACCATCCGGCATAGACCATGGTGACGATTCTCAGCGTGTCCTCATCCGTGACCCTCCGCCCTTCTATCATCACCGGAGTGAATCCCAACTGCTTCTGCATCTGACTCGCAATGGCCCCTCCGCCGTGTATCAGCACCTTCGGCCCCGGCACGGCAGCGAAGTCGGAGGCAAATTTCTCCAACTTTTCACGGTTGTCGACGACATTGCCTCCTATCTTGAATACTTTTATCTTCATGTCTGTAAAATTATTCCTGCAAACCTGAAAGGATTTCCCTGATGACTGTCTGTGCGGAAACGACCCTGTTCGCAGCTTCGGGGATGACGATGGACTGCGGACTTTCGATGACCTCGTCGGTCACTATCATATTCCGTCTGACCGGGAGGCAGTGCATGAAATACGCATTGTCGGTCAGGGCCATTTTGCGGCTGTCCACGGTCCAGTTCCTGTCCATACTGAGCACTTTGCCGTAATTTTCATCCGAGCAGGCGGCCCAGTTCTTGGCGTAGATGAAATCCGCTCCCTCGAAAGCCTTGTCCTGATCGTACTCCACCTTTGCATTCCCGACGAATGCCGGATCCAGTTCATAGCCCTCCGGATGGGTGATGACGAACTCGTAACCGGTCATGTTGATGCCTTCCGCAAAGGAATTCGGCACGGCCTGCGGCAATGCTTTCGGATGCGGAGCCCAGGTCATCACTATCTTCGGCCGCTCTTTCCTTTTGAACTCTTCGATGGTGATCATATCGGCGAAAGTCTGGAGCGGGTGCCTTGTGGCGGCTTCCATACTGAAAACCGGTTTCCCGGAATACTGTATGAACTGGTTCAGAATCTTTTCCGTGTAGTCGTCCTCCTTGTTTTCGAAGCGGGCAAAAGACCGTACCCCGATGATGTCGCAGTAGCAGCCCATCACGGGAATGGCCTCCAGAAGGTGCTCCGGCTTGTCCCCGTCCATAATCACGCCCCTTTCGGTCTCCAATTTCCAGGCCCCCTGGTTTACATCGAGTACGATTACGTTCATCCCGAGGTTCATGGCCGCCTTTTGCGTGCTCAGACGCGTCCTGAGACTGGAATTGAAGAACAGCATGAGCAGCGTCCTGTTTTTTCCGAGATGCTGGTCTGCGAACGGGTGTTCCTTTACATATCTTGCCTTGGCAAAAGCCTCGTCGAGGTTCCCAAGCTGTGTTACCGAAGTGAAATGTCTCATTTTCCTGTCTGTTTATCGGGTATCTTTACTGTCCCCGGGGGATTCCGATCCCCGAGGCTGCGGTTTCTCCGGGACTTCCCGCCCGTCCGCGAATCTACAAACTTAACAAAAAGTCACGAATAATTCCGGAAAATCGGTAAATTTGTTAGAATTCACCTTCCCCGGAAGGTATTGGCATAGGGATTATCGCAAGATATTAAAACAGTTTCGTATTATGTTCAGAAAGAATATCTCGACCGAAAAATCGAAGACTCTGGTATGGGCGGCGACGGCGGTTTTTGCCGTGGCTGCGGCCCTGTATTTCCTTCCGATGGAAATCCCCTGCAAAAACGTCTTTCCCGTAGCGGTCCTGGCCGTGTTCTCATTGTGGCTCGACCCTTTCCCGATGAGTATGGCCCTTGTCGTTTCGGCGTTCGGGGATCTTATGGCTTCCGCAGGCAATTTTATGGCCCAGATGGAGTGCTTTGCAGTGGCCCACCTTTTCCTGTGCCTCTTTTTCGTACAGAGGCTTTTCCGTACGGGGCAGGCTTCGGACAAGACCTTCGCCGCGATACTGACAGGAAAGAGGATGGCTTACCTCGTGGTGACCGGCATCTGTGTCGGAGCGGTGATGCTTATGGCCATGGTCAGCATCGTGCCTGAGGTGCCCGGGGGAGTGATGAGGGCTGGTGTCGCCTTTTATTCCATAGTCATTTCCCTGATGCTTTTCACCGCACTTCTGCAAAGGAGCATTTTCTATGCGGTAGCGGCTGTGCTTTTCGTCATTTCCGACTTTATCCTCGGCTGGAACAGGTTCGTGGAGCCTGTGGAAGGGGAGACCTATTATGTAATGGCGCCCTATTTCGCGGCCCAATGGATGTTTTTCGCCCGCGCCACGAAGTACCGCACAGGCAAAAGCCTCCTCGTCGCCAGACTGTAGGGAGACCGGATACCCGCAGACCGCGCATCCGACGCTTCGACCTATGCCGGATATGCTTCCTTATTCGGTATATTCGAATTCCATGGTCAGAGTGCCGTCCATGTATACTTTTACCGGATATCCGCTATCGTTGAAATCGTACGTTACGGTCGAGTTCCCAATGCTTTTGACGTAATTTTTGCTGGATATGCCTGCATATCTTGAAAACCACGGCGTATCATGCAGGCTCAAACCGCTTCCGGCAAGAATATACTGGTCCAGAAACAGCAGATTGGTTATGTTCTCGTCTTCGTAATATGAGATTTCCGAGTTTCCTGCCCTGACTACATTGCCATTGTCATCATAATCCATCGGGAAGCAGATTTTCTCATCGGGAGTCCTGACGAGCGTTGTCCCCTGTCCGTAAAGAAATTCAACGCTCCATTCGATGCCTGTCGGAGGTTCGGTAACATTGCAGCCCGATATTCTGCCGTTCTCGTCTATGAAGAAAACGGTGATAAATCCGTTAAGATCCTGGGTCACGGTATTTGCGGAATAGGTAATGCTGCATTCCGCCATTCCGGTACTGCTTTCATAGAACGATATTGCCCTGCCGTATGAATCGTATTCGAAATTGAAAACGAACTTGTGCCTGCTCTCGTCATCCAGTTCTCCGAATGTGCTCATTTTCTTGACAAGAGGGCCTTTATGGTTTTCCGGAGTTATGAACATCCTGACTTCGCCGGTCTTGAATACATAATTCGTCTTGTCGTAGAAATAGGAGTAGTAATAATATGTCGTGTTTTCTTCCAGTCCGGTGAAGGTAAACTCGACCAGACCTCCGTCACCGTTTACGATATTCTGATATTCCTTATAATCCTCCGAATAAAGCACGATGCCGTATTCATTCACGACCTTTTCTCCTTGTGGAGCAACGGTTTCCGGATAAACATACCCTAACAGGACCGCGTGGTTTTCAGTCAGGCTTTCAACTGTTCCCGTCTCTAACCTGTAGCTGTTGTAAAGCCTGGTAAAGGCCTCGGAGGCAGAGACGGAATCGCCCCAAAGCAAATCGATGGAATCGAGCGTCAGGGCTGCCCAGAATGAGCCGGACGACGAAGGTACGTTCGGCGCATTGAAGAATTTCTTTGCGGCATCCGGGAAATGCTGCTGCATAAAGGCATTCCCGGGATTGCCTGCTATCCCGTCCTGAATAATTTCAAGACCGGTGTCCATATAGGCGCCTCCGATATAATCTGCGACAACATTGGAATCGCCTGCGGGCATAAACAGGGTTTCGGCGGCATCGGACAGGGACAGTAATCCACCGGCAATATTTGCAAGACCCCAGGCGATTCCGGCAACCGACACCGGAGTCGATGTCCCGGCCGACCCTACAAGTCCGCCAACCGAACCGGCAATAACGACTGACCCTGTTCCGACCTCCAATGCACCGAGCACCGCCTTGCTTATGGCAACGCCATTCCTGACAGCGTTGTTTTCGCCCCAGGAGCGGGTTTTCGGCCCTTCGGGAACAATATCGCAGTCGATGCCATTCAGACTGACCATAACAGTGTCTGCGAATGTTACCGTGACGTCGGCTTTTCCTCCGGAGTATTCATCTATAAGGATGGTGCACTCATTGAAAGTCATGACTTCGGGGACGGCATTTTCATCGAATTTCATGTAGCTTTGAATCAGTCCGGATGTTTCATCTTCGGTGTACATCATCATTGTTTCGGGAACTTCGCCGGTTTTATGGTTGTTCACAAGTATGGCAGTCCCGTCTTCGTAAAATACCGATTTCGACCATCCGCCGAGATCTTCTACCATATAGCAGCCGGCAGGTGATTCGCTGTCTGTCCGAGAGATATGGACATCTTTGGAACAGGAAACCGACAGCAGCAGGAAAATATGGGGCAGGAATTTCTTCATAACCGGATGGATCAGGGGCATTAGATATAGTCATGCACCTCGTAGCCTTCGACGTAGATGGCGCTGAACGGGCGGGCGGGGCAGAGGTATTCGCAGGCGCCGCAGCCGATACATTTCTCCTCGTTCACTATCGGGATCAGAGGTGCGGTTCCTTCATCCGCGCTGCCGGCGTTCCCATGATGCCGGCCGTGTCCGGCTCCGTTGTTTCCGCCGCCTCCGTGTCCGTGCCTGCGGTTCGGTACCATCATTATGGCTCCCGTCGGGCAATGCCTGGCGCAGTTCCCGCAGGACACGCCGTCGGTGTTCACTATGCAGTTCCTGTGGATGACCACGGCATGACCTGTCCGGATGGACGATTTTTCCTCTCTTGTCACCGGAGTGATAGGCCCGGAAGGGCAGACTTCGGAGCATTTTGTGCACTCGGGACGGCACCAGCCCCTTTCGAATGACATTTCAGGCTGCATCAGGGTCAGCAGAGCACCGGACGGGCGGAGTACCTGGTTCGGACAGACCGAGACGCAGAGCTGGCACGCGGTGCAGTGCTGCGTGAAATGCGCAAGGCTCAGCGAGCCGGCAGGCTTGAGCGGGGTCTTGCGGGCCGGGATCTTCTTGTCCTCTATCACGGCAAGCCCTCCGTCCACTTTCTTTTCCTGGGCCTTCATTGCCGTGGCCGCAAGGGCTATGGCCGAGGTGGCTAAGAAAGTCCGTCGGCCGTTGACGCGGTCTGCCGGAGCAGCCTTGCCGCCGTCGGCCTTCATCAGGCCTGAGCCCTCATTGCCGTTTGTACAGCCGCTGTCATTGGCCGGCATTCCGGCCCTCTTGTCTTTCGGCTTCCAGGCTATCCTGTATTTTATCGCCCCGTCCTTGCAGACGTCGATGCAGTCGAAGCAGGCGACGCATCTGCTGTAGTCGATGCCGTGTTCCTTCGTGTTGATGCAGGCTGCCTTGCACTGTCTTCCGCAGAGCCCGCAGTTGCGGCATTTGTCCGTGTCGATGGTCAGTCTGAAAAGTGAAAACCGCGACAGCAGTCCGAGTATCGAGCCGACCGGGCAGATGGTGTTGCAGTATGTCCTGCCGTTTTTCCAGGCGAGAATGAAGAGAATGACGAATGTGACGGCAGCTATTATGAAGGTCGGGAGGCTTTTCAGCCAGACTTCCGTGCCGTAGAATGCGTAGCTGCCTGCCCTTTCGGCGATCCAGGCCAGAAGGTTGTTACCCCAGGCGTAAATCGGGGCGAAAAGGTTCCCGGCGATTCTGCCGTATGAACTGTACGGGGCAAGCAGGGCAGCAAATGATGTGAAACCGGCCATGAGCGCGGCTATAAAGATGGCCAGGATGCTGTATCTCAGCCGGTTTTTGGCAGGCGACCAGGAGAACCTGAACCTGTTTTTCCTTTTGGTGCGGCCGTGAATCCACGAAATGATGTCCTGCATGATTCCGAGCGGGCAGATTACGGAGCAGTAGACCCTGCCGAACACGAGGGTAAGGATGACCAGGACGGAGGTTACCGCGAAATTCATCGCGAGTACTGCGGGAAGGAACTGGATTTTTGCAAGCCAGCCGAACCAGGCGTGCAGCGTCCCCGTAAAGTCGAGGAACAGCAGGGTGACCGTGACAAAGACTGCGGCAGCTATGATGATTCTGATTTTTCTGAGCATAGTGTTCTGACCGGATTTGTACAAAAATAAGTATTTTATTTTTTGCCGCTTTACCATTTTTACGGATTCGGCGGAAAATTTTGAAATGCGGCTGCGGCTTCTTAAATTTGTAAGGATATGCGATGGATGCAAACTGGAAAATACGCGATGAATACAAACAGGATAAACGCTAACAAGATGAAAAAGTTATTTTGTGCAGCCGCCATTGCGGTGGCGGGAATCTTATGGACGATTCCGGCATCTGCCGGGACCGGAGTGGATCTCGGTTATCTGAATTCTTCGTACCGCTCGAAAATGGACGGTGCCGGCTCGGTAAAGTCCGAGCCGATGAACGGATTCTTCGTCGGGGTCAACGATGATGTAAGGCTCTTTGCGGGCCTGTCGGTCCAGCCGGGCCTGTACTACTCCTACCTGAACTCTACCGGACGGGAGGAACTCACGGGGCTGAACCTTTCGAACAGCTACACCGAACATCTCCTCAACATTCCGATACATCTCAAGTACACTTTCGACATCGTGCCGATGTTCGGCATCTACATTTTTGCAGGCCCGACCCTGTCGCTGGGTCTGGCCGCCACCGACAAGATGACAGTGACAGGGGACATTGCCGGTGCGCAGATCAACGGAAGCCTGTCCTACAACGCTTATTCCGGGAAATTCAAGTCCGACAACCTTTCCGAATTTTCAGACAGGGTAACGGGAATCGTCGACCCTTATCTCCATAGCCGGATGAACCGTTTCGATGTCCTTATGGGCGGAGGCCTCGGTCTCGATCTGCTGAAATTCGTTACGGTGAAGGCGGGCTTCGACTATGGGCTGATGAACAGGTTCAAGGGGGATATGGCTGAAGCGGGGACGCTGAACAGGATGCAGTTCTATGTGGCCGTAGGCATACAGTTCTGACAGGCCGTCGGGCTGGAGGAACGGGGTGCGGAGAGTGCAATAAAAAAGAGGGAGGTCTGTTGACCTGCCCTCTTTGACGAAAAAAACGGAATCCTGCGATTCCGTTTTTTTGTTATGGTTCGACGAATTCGTCGGGGTGACTTATTTGTTGGAGTTCCGTTTGTCGCCTCCGTTGCGGCGTGCCGGACCGCGGCCGTTGCCCTCGCGGCGAGGGGCTCTGTCGCCCTGAGGCCGCGGTTTGCGCTCCGGCTCTACATAGCCTTCCGGTTTTTCGATAAGGGCTCTGCGGGAGAGTCTCATCTTGCCGGTCTTCTCGTCGATTTCGAGGAGTTTGACATCCACTTCGTCGCCGATGTTCAGGATGTCCTCGACCTTGTCGGTCTTGCCCCAGTCGAGCTCGGAAATGTGCAGAAGGCCTTCCTTGCCCGGAAGTATTTCCACGAATGCACCGAATTCGAGGATGGAAACTACCTTGCCGTGATAGATCTGGCCTACCTCAGGCACTGCGCAGATGCCGTTGATCCACTCGAGAGCCTTGTCCATGGCTTCCTTGCTCTCTCCGAATACGTCTACGATGCCTTCGCCGTTCTCTTCGGTAATGGTAATGGTAGTACCTGTTTCCTTCTGGATCTTCTGGATGACTTCTCCGCCTTTTCCGATGACGGCTCCGATAAAGTCGCCCGGGATGCGGATCTGGACGATACGCGGAACGAACGGCTTGTAGTCTTCACGAGGCTCGCTGATGCACTTCATCATCTCGCCCATAATGTGGAGCCTGCCCTGACGGGCCTGTTCGAGGGCTTTTTCGAGAACTTCGTAGGAAAGGCCGTCCACCTTGATGTCCATCTGCGTGGCAGTGATGCCGTCCTTCGTACCTGTCACCTTGAAGTCCATATCCCCGAGGTGGTCCTCGTCGCCGAGAATGTCGCTCAGAATAGCGTATCTGTTGTTAGGGTCTTTTTCGTCGGTAATCAGCCCCATGGCGATACCGGCTACAGGCTTCTTTATCTTCACGCCGGCGTCCATAAGCGCCAGGCAGCCTGCGCATACCGTTGCCATCGAGGACGAGCCGTTGGATTCGAGGATGTCGGACACTACGCGGACTGCGTAAGGATTGTCCGGAGCAAGCGGAACCATAGGTTTGAGTGCCCTCCAGGCCAGGTTGCCGTGACCGATTTCACGACGGCCCACGCCTCTCTGCGCCTTGGCCTCGCCTGTTGCGAAAGGAGGGAAGTTGTAGTGCAGGACGAACTGCTCGGTGCGCTGCACGAGGACTTCGTCGAGCTCTTTCATATCGAGCTTGGTTCCGAGGGTCACGGTCGAAAGCGACTGGGTCTCGCCGCGAGTGAATATGGCGGAACCGTGCGCGAAAGGCAGGTAGCCCACTTCGCACCATATCGGACGGATCTGCGTGCTGTTGCGGCCGTCGAGGCGGATGCCTTCATCGAGGATAAGATTCCTCATTGCAGCCTTTTCCACAGCGTGATAGTACCTTTCGACCATCATCTGCTTTGCCTCCCTCTCCTCTTCCGGGATGGTCTGGTAGAATTCTTCCTTCAGGGCGTCGAACGCGTCGCTCCTTTCATGTTTAGGCAGGCCTGACTTGGCGATGGAATAGCATCTGTCATAGCAGAATGCCTCTACTGCCTTGCGGAGCTCTTCGTCGTTCTCCTCGTGGCAATATGTCCTCTTGACAGTCTTGCCGGTCTCTTCCATAAGCTCCATCTGCACCTTGCAGTGCTTCTTGATTTCAGTGTGGGCGAACTTGATGGCTTCGAGCATTTCAGCCTCGCTTACCTCCTTCATCTCGCCCTCTACCATCATAATGTTGTCGTATGTGGCTGCCACCATTATGTCGAGGTCGCAGTTCTCCATCTCGCTGAAGTTAGGGTTGATCTTCAGTTCGCCGTTTACACGTGCCACCCTTACTTCCGAAATCGGACCTCCGAACGGAATGTCGCTTACCGCAAGGGCCGAAGATGCTGCAAGTCCTGCAAGTGCATCCGGCTGGATGTCTTTTTCTGCCGAGATAAGGTTTATGGTGACGAAGACTTCAGCGTGGAAATCTTCAGGGAACAGAGGCCTGAGGGCCCTGTCTACGAGTCTTGCGGTGAGGATTTCCGCGTCGGAAGCCTTTCCTTCACGTTTCATGAATCCTCCCGGGAACCTTCCTGCCGAAGCGAATTTCTCTTTGTAATCCACCTGCAGCGGCATAAAGTCCACATCCGGTTTTGCTTCTTTTGCGCAAGTGACGCATGCGAGGAGCATCGTGCCCCCCATCTTGACTACGACCGAACCGTCTGCCTGTTTGGCAAGTTTGCCGGTCTCGATTTCGATTACCCTTCCGTCGGATAATTCGATTTTTTTGTTGATGATATTCATGAATCTTTTTTCAGTCTGCCTCCCCCTATGGGAGTTATTTATACTTATTGTCTTTCTTCGTATCGTGTCCTGCACCGGCCGCAGACTGATCTATTTGGCCGGAGCGGGTTGGATTCCATCCCGGGAAACCTCGTTGCGGCTCTTTGCCGGAGTCCGCAGGGGTTTCTAAAAAATGAGGGGAGACCTATCTTGTGATCGCCCCTCATTGCATTTTCCTTTCCTTATCGGCGGAGACCGAGCTCCTTGACGATATTCCTGTATCTCTCGATGTCGATTTCTTTCAGATAATCAAGCGTACGACGTCTCTTACCGACCAGTTTCAGCAGAGAAAGACGGGTTACGTGGTCTTTCTTGTTGTTTTTCAGGTGCTCGGTAAGGTGAGCGATACGGTAGGAAAATAGAGCAACTTGACTCTCAGGAGAGCCGGTGTCCTTATTAGACTTTCCGTACTTCGCGAAAATCTCTTGCTTCTTTTCAGCCTGTAAATATTCAGCCATTGCAAAAAGATTGATTAAAGGTTAATAAAAATGTAAAATCCCCGACGGGGAATTTTGCGGGCGCAAATTTAGCGATAAATTCGGATAAAACAAATATTATTTCACTAATGTACTGACAGTCGGCCCGGTAATCCCTTACGGCGCGGAAATCCGCGACGGTTCGGAAAGCCGGGGATTACTGCGCCGTCGGTTTAATGCAATTGCCGCTTAATACGATTGCTGCCTGACGCAGCAGCGGCTTAGTCCGGCATCGGCTTAGTGCAGCAGCGTCGGAAGGGGAAGATCCCAGCCCATAATGGTGGAGATGCGGGGAATGAGGGTCATCGCCATTTTCAGGCTTCCCCTGTAATTCGGGTGCGAGGCTGCCCCGAGGTCGGTGCTGTCATTGTAGATTCCGTTCAGAGAGCCCCCGAAGTGGATGTTCGGGTCATCCGTCTGGCGGCAGAATTCGGTTATGTACGTCAATGCCGGCTCTCCGACCCGCGGGCTGACGCACAGGATCGGAATGTCGCCGTAGCCTGCGCGGATCTGCGATATTATGGTTCCGTAGGCATCCGTGAACTGCTCCTCCGTAGGGTGCGGCAAGGTGGAAAAGTCATTGGACCCAAGGTTTATGACTACGATATCCGGCCTGTACCCTTTTTTGAAATCCCATTCTGTTTCCGGAACCATGTCGAAAGTACGCATCATCCTTACGGCCATGGTCTCCGACGATACCTGGCAGGAGTCTCCGTAATTGCGTGCGGCGCCTCTGCCGGAGTGCGCGATCAGCGTATAGTCCGCGTCGAAAAATCCGGCTATGATGCAGGCGTACGAAAGGTCGCAGTTCTCCTTGGAAACCAGGAACGGAGAGTTCTTGTCCTTTCCCTCGACCCCGTAGCCGCAGGTAAGCGAATTACCGATGAATTCGATATGGCGGATTTTCTTTTCCGGAGACGAAAGCCGGCCTCCCTCGTCCACTTCTATCCCTGCGACGGTCGCTTTCCCGAATTCCCCTTCCGACCTTTTCTGTATTTTCAGGGAATGGGCGGCCGGAGACAGGCCGGATGCGACACGGACAAGGGTGTCGGAGGTCACGTGTATGACGCCAGTCCTGTTCCCGTCGACGAAGATGTTGTAGTAGCTTTCTCCGGAATCGCTTATCCGGAGATATACGTTCCCGGTGGAGGAAACGTCGGTGGAAAAGTATGTCCCCGCCCAGTCGAAACTGACTTTCCCGTCCTTGTCCGCGATGGTTCTTCCGACATAGCGGATTTCAGGAGAGGATGCCTTGTAGAACACGTTCTTTGCCATGGCGCCGGATGCTCCGGCCATAAGCAGCAGTGAAATCAAAACGGTTTTTCTCATTATGTTCGGTTTGGTGTTATGTTCGGTTCGATGCCGGTGTCCGTGATTGCCGGGAAAACATTCAGAATTCCGGATTGACGAAGATTTCGTCGCAGCAGATCGACTGTCCGTGGCAGGAGGCGGCGACCTTTATGTACCGGGCTTCCATGTCGAGGCCCGACGCTACCGCAGCATCTATCCAGCAGTCGTGCAGGTCGTTCGGAATATGTCCCGTATCTACGGATGCCGCCTTTTCGAAATGCTCTCCGGTCTCGGATACGTAGAAGTCCACAGTGTCCGGAATGCGCACCGACGCCTTCTTGTAGTTCAGCAGCCGTGCTGCCAGGCATTCTATCTTTTCTGTCCTGCCGAGATCGATCACGGCTTCCATCCTGCCGCCCGTAAAGACAACCCATTCCGGACAGCGGTAGTCTTCGTATCCCGATGCCCCGTCGCACAGTCTTCCCGCATCCTCCGCCGCTGCGGTTACCTTGCATCCGGCTGCCCTGTTCGTGACATTGCCGTAGAAAGTAGCTTCAAGGAAAGGCCAGTGCCCTTCTCCAGCGAGCCATTCGGTGTAGCACCGGTATGCGTGGTTCGCCCATACGGGCTGTCCGAGCGGCACAGGAGAACCCGGCTTGTCGTATATCCCGAACACTGAGAAACTCAGGATGTTTTCGGCTCCCGCCTGCGAGACTCCGGTCATCTGGGACAGGTATCTCCCGAAAGCGGCCGGCACTAAGGTGGAATACCAGCTGTTCGTCTCCCGGTCCCAGGTGAAGGATTCGATGTTCGCCCAGAACCTGATCCCGCACTTGCCGTGGATTTCTCCCAAGGTCTTGAAATGTTCCTTCATCCTTTTCATCGGCATCGGTTCCCTTACGCAGCCGACCTCGTCCTGGTAGGCGATAATGTCGACTTTCAGTTTGTATATCTGCTCCGCGAATGCGGGCGAATCCATATCCGCATTGCACAGCCCGTAAGGGGAAATCATAATCTGCTTCCCCGGGGTCAGCGAGCGGGCGTATTCCGTCAGGTCATTTACCGCAGTCACGGCATGTTCCGAAAGCACCGGCTCGAAACTGTCCTCGACCGGAAGATACCATCCGTAAAACGACTTGCGTGAAGCGAATTTGCCGGCTACCTCTTTCATTATTTTCAGTTGCAGGGCCTTTATTTCCGGATCCTGAAGATTGTCCAGCTGGTTCCTGGCCCATCCGCAGCTCATAAAGACATTCATGCCGTATTCGTCGGCGGCCGACATTATGGCCTCTACCGGAGATTCCCTTTCTGCGGGATAGGCCGGTTCCATGAAATCGGACGGGTAGCAGGCCTTTCCCTCGTTGGCGACGGCCATAATCACGAGGTATTCCATTCCTATTTCGTGGAGTTCCTTGATTTTCAGCCGCCACAGCTCCGGATCGGTGTTGTCCGTACAGCGCGGATTCATATAGTTGTTCCTTTCGTCCTGCCAGAAAAGGTTTATCCAGGTCCCTTTGACCGGTTTGGTTCCAGCCGTTTTCGCGGCGGCGGAAATGCCGTGTATGCCGGCGAAAAAACAGCACAGGAAGAATATCAACGTTCTTTTCATAATACCTTTATTATATTATTAATGCCATATTGATGACACAAAAATATCTAAAATTTATAAAAGCCCAACAATATTTATGAAATAAATTTCATTAAAAGTAAATAGATAATAAATATTTTGAAAAACTATTGTCGAAAAATAAAATTAATTATATATTTGTGGGACCAAGATATAAATGTATTATAATATGGACTTAAATAAATTAAAGCTTCAGTATCGTGATGAACTGTTGGATTCGGTTCTCCCGTTCTGGCTGGAACACTCCCAGGACAGGGAATGCGGAGGATATTACACCTGCCTCGACAGGGACGGAAGCGTGTATGACACCGACAAGTTCATCTGGCTTCAGGGTCGCGAGGTGTGGATGTTCGCCATGCTGTACAATAAGGTAGAGCGCAGGAAAGAATGGCTCGACTGTGCGGTTCAGGGAGGGGAGTTCCTGAAAAAATACGGCCATGACGGCAACTATGACTTCTATTTTTCCCTGACACGCGAAGGCCGGCCTCTGATCCAGCCGTACAACATCTTCTCTAACACTTTTGCCTGCATGGCATTCGCCCAGCTGGCCGAAGCTACCGGGAATGCGGAATATGCCGACATAGCCAAGAGGACCTTCGACCGGATCCTGGCCCGCAAGGATAATCCAAAGGGAATCTGGGAAAAATCCTATCCCGGAACCAGGCCTTTGAAAGGGTTCGCCCTGCCGATGATCATCTGCAACATGGCCCTTGAAATAGAAAATATCATAGACGACAAGTCTCTCCTCGACAGTACGATACATAACTGCCTGCACGAGGTGCTCGATGTCTTCTACAAGGATGAGGTCGGGATGATGGTGGAAAACGTGTCGTCTGTCGACAATTCCCTTGTGGACTGTTTCGAAGGCCGGGTGATCAATCCGGGGCACAACCTCGAGTCTTTATGGTTCCTGATGAACCTGGGCGTGCGTCTCGGAGACAGGGCCCTGATAGACAGGTGCGTGAAAATCGCCCTTAATGTGATAGATTTCGGGTGGGACAGGCAGTATGGCGGCATATTCTACTTTATGGACAGGAAAGGGTATCCGCAGCAGCAGTTGGAGTGGGATCAGAAACTCTGGTGGGTGCACATAGAGTCTGCCATAGCAATGCTGAAAGGCTGGCAGCTGACGGGGAACACGCAGTGCCTCGACTGGTTCTCCAAACTCCATGACTATATGTGGAACAACTTCAAGGACAAGGAATACCCGGAATGGTTCGGCTATCTGAACAGGCGCGGAGAGATGCTTCTTCCTCTGAAAGGAGGAAAGTGGAAAGGCTGTTTCCACGTGCCGCGCGGCCTGTACCAGATATGGCAGATTCTCGAATCCGCAACAAAAGAATAGAAGGATTTCGTCGATTACAACTATAACCATAACCACAACATTATGTCGAACTTGACTGTCAAATTCAAACTGTCGGTAACAGCGATAGCTGCGGCAGTGTTCATGCTTCCGGCCTCGGCGCAGTCCGGATTCATGGTTCAGGGTACGGTCACCGATCAGCAGGGAGAGCCTATCATAGGCGCGACCGTGATGGAAGGTGACGGTACTGCAACGGGGGGGGGTACGATTACCGATCTGGACGGAAGATATCAGGTCTCGGTAAGCGGCTCTGACGCCACTCTGACATTCTCATTCCTCGGATTCGAATCCGAGACGATCCACGTAAACGGACGCGCACGCATCGATCTCGTAATGAGACAGTCCACCCAGGCGTTGGACGAAAGTGTGGTAGTCGCGTACGGCAGCCAGAAAAAGATAAATGTAACCGGTGCCATTTCGCAGGTAAGCAACAACGAACTGAAAAAAGCTCCTGCAGGCAACCTTTCGGCATCGCTTGCCGGGAAACTTCCCGGTCTCGTGACCCGTCAGACCAGCGGACAGCCTGGAGCTGACGGGGCGTCTATGTATATAAGGGGTATAGGTGCCGGTGACGGTCAGATGCTCGTAGTGGTGGACGGGGTGATCAGGTCCTTCCCGGAACTCAATCCGGATGAAATCGAGTCGATCACTATCCTTAAAGATGCCACGGCGGCAGCAGCATACGGAGTCAGGGCATCCGCAGGCGTGATGATCGTGACGACCAAGAGGGGCTCCCTCTCCAAGCCGACCGTGACGCTGAACTCGTCGGTGACCCTCAGTACGAATGCGAATTTCCCTGAATTCCTTGACGGACCGGAATACGCATATTGGTACAACAAAGCACAGGAACTTGACGGAATCCCTCTTGAAAACAGAAGATTTACCCCCGAGGAAATAGACAGAATCACAAATGGTGACCCTCTTGGAATCTATGGGAATACCGACTGGTTCGATCTTCTGTTCCGGGATTGTGCCCCTACCTACACAAACAATATTTCCCTCTCGGGTGGTACAGAAAAAGTAAAATATTTCGTATCATTGGGCGCATACAACCAGCAGGGTATCATCAAACGGACATCGTACAACAGATACAATGCCAGAATCAACCTCGATGCCCAGGTGTCACGGGATTTCTCTCTGTCAGTGGGAATAGCAGCCAGAGAATCAATCCAGAAAGAACCTGGACTCTCTGCCGGGATCGGCTCGTATGCCTCCATTTTTCAGCAAGCTCTCCTCATGTATCCGTACTTGCCGGTAGAAAAAGATGGTCTGCCGGTAGGTAGCAGTAATGCCGACGGCAATGGAAACCAGAATCCTATTGCAGCCCGCGACCTTTCGGGAGAGACTTCGAACAAGAATACGAAAGTCGAAACGAATATTACGCTTCAGTATAAGGCTCCGTTTCTTAAAGGACTGGCTTTCAGGCTTACAGGCTCTTATGACAAGAGCTTTACGATGAAAAAGATAGAGCAGAAAGCCTATCAGATAAACGTGTACAGTCAGGCCACGCGTACTTATTCCGTCGAATGGGCAAGGCATTTGTCGGGCGGAAAATCCCAGGTCAATCAGTGGTATACGGATGTCGCGGACTACATGATACAACCTGCCATAGAGTATAAGAACACGTTCGGAAAGCATAATGTCGGCGTTCTTTTCCTCTATGAATACAGCCGCTCGAACGATTCGAGTCTCTCCGGCGGAATGCAGGACTATAAAATCACTGACATCATGGACATTACCTACGGAGATGAAATCATCCCGTCTCTGGTAAAAGGCGGTCATGGCGTCAACAGAAGGGCAGGATATGTAGGCAGGCTGAATTACAATTACGCCGAAAAATACCTTTTCGAATTTACGATGAGATATGACGGGACTCCTTATCTTCCGAAAGAAAACCGCTGGGGCCTGTTCCCTGGTGCTTCATTCGGATGGAGAATTTCTCAGGAGCCTTTCTTCAAGAATAACGTACATTTTGTGGACAACCTCAAGCTGAGGCTATCGGCAGGACGTCTCGGGAGTGACAGATCTCTTGATTATTCGTATTCTTACATCTCGACTATGTCGAAAGGGCCGGATCCGGTCGTCATGATAGGCAATACCCCGTCTTACTACATTTCCCCATCCACTCCACCGAATACCGGTCTTAGATGGCAGACGACTGACACATACAATTTCGGTATAGAATCCTCGATGTGGAGAGGGCTGCTCGGAATCGAGTTCGATGCTTTCTATATGAGAACAAAGGACAAACTCGAAGCACAGTCCTCCACTTTCCCTCCTTCGATGGGAAGCTACTATCCTACCTACATCAATTACGGAGAACACGAAAACAAAGGTATAGAACTCGTTCTTTCGCATCAGAACAGGATCAAGGACTTCTTCTACAGCATCCGGGGAAACCTGTCCTGGGCAAGGAACAAGATCCTGAAAATCACCGAGGACCCGAACCAGCCCGCCTATATGAGAAGTACTGGCAGACCTATGGGGCAGTATTATGGATTCGAAGCTTTAGGACTTTTCCAGACTCAGGAAGAAGTGGATTCGAGCCCTACATACGGCCCGACTCTTCCGGGAGATGTCAAGCTCAGGGATGTTAACAAGGACGGCCGTATCACGTGGGAGCAGGACAGGTTGCCGATAGGAAGAAGTTCTACTCCAGAGATGATGTTCGGCCTTAATCTCAGCGGTGAATGGAAAGGTCTGGATTTCAATATCTTCTTCCAAGGGGCGGCATTGTGTGACATTCCTCTTTGCGGACGCTATGCGGAAAAGGATGGAATCTATGACAATACCTTCTACACAAGACCGTTCGCTTTTGACGGGAATGCCCCGAAATATCTAGTGGAAGGCGCCTGGACTCCGGAAAATCCTGATGCAAAATATCCACGACTCGGCATAGAAAGTCGTTCGAACGGCGGAAAAATGTCATCCTGGTGGATAGTGAACGGAGCGTATCTGAGACTCAAGTCTGTACAGATCGGCTACAGTCTTCCTGCAAGGATCATCAACAAGGCCGGAATCGAGAAAGTGAGATTCTATTTTGCCGGAGGAAATCTGGTGACATGGTCGGCACTCCCGTATCTCGATCCGGAAATGCCGGATGTGAACCAGGGATATTATCCTCAGCAGCGTACATTCGAATTCGGTCTCAACTTTACATTCTAATCCGAAGATTATGAAAATGAAGAAAATAATAAAAATATTCTCGTTGGTTGCCGTTGTAGCTGCAGCCGGATGCTCTATGGATCCGATACTCACTTCGAGTTACCCCGAGACCATAGCCTGGAGCAGTGAAGCCAATGTGGAAATGTATCTGAACAAATTCTATCCGCTTATAGGCCAGGATTACTATACGACAGCCGTTGAGGATGATGCCTGCAGCGATATTCTCAAGATGAATTCGCCGACAGCGGATCAGAATCTGTTCGCATATGGTTCGGTCGAAATCACTCCTGCCCAGAACATATTCAACAACTGGGAATGGGGACATAACTGGGCGCTTGAATGCTGCCGTTTTCTGGACGGTCTGAAAAAATACGGAACAGGTCTTCCAGAAGATGTACAGTTGCGTGCAGAGGCGGAAGTCAGATGGTTCAGAGCACATGTTTATTTTGAAATGGCCAGGAGGTACGGTGCAAGCGTCGTAATCTACAGGGAGCTTCCCGAGCTCGGCTCTAAGGATCATGCCAGATGCGAGCCGGACGATTGCTGGGATTTTATAGCCGAAGACCTGGATTTCGCCGCGAAGAATCTTCCTGTCACAGCTCAGGCGGGGAAACTCACCAAAGGCGCGGCATACGGACTGAAAGCCAGAGCCATGCTTTATGCGGAACGCTGGAAAGCCTGTACAGATGCCGTAGAGGAGCTTGAAAAGCTGAACCTCTATGACCTTGAAGACGATTACGCGGAACTTTTCCTGTATAAGCGTTCGAAAGGAGTGAGTGTTGAGAGCATCGTCGAATTCGGTTTCCAGTATCCGGATCTCTCCTATTCGTTCGACTATTTCTACTGCCCGCCTCTCGATGGCGGATATGCACAGGTCAGCCCTACCGAAGAACTTGTGTCACAGTACCAGATGGCAGACGGAAGTGATTTCAGCTGGGACAATCCTGCCCATGCCGCTGATCCTTACACAGGACGGGAAAAGAGGTTTTATGCCTCAATCCTTTATAACGGGGCATCATGGAAAGGCCGTACGATCGACACGACTCCAGGAACGGATGATGGAGTTGCGATAGGTGGCGGGACCACATCGACAGGCTATTATATGCGGAAACTCTTCGACCCGAACCAGACCGGCGGCTTTACCGGAGGTGATCTTACCTACTACTACATGAGATATGCAGAAGTACTTCTCATATATGCCGAGGCCATGGCGGAACAGAACAAGTTAACAGAAGCACTTACAGCCCTGAACAGGGTGCGCTCCCGTGCAGGTTTTACCACGGAACTTCAGACCTCAAGCAAGAACGAATTCATGGAATGGCTCAGGCACGAGCGAATGATAGAGCTCGCATTCGAGGGACATCGTTTCTGGGATCTGAGGCGCTGGGGACTGGCTGTAAGAACACTCGGCAATACTCATCTTACCGGCGTCAGACCGGTTTCAGGTTCGGATGGAATCACTTATCAGCAGTTTGATGCTGATAACGGAAAAAGACGCAGATACCTCGACAAGTACGAACGTTTCCCGATTCCGGCCGTAGAGTTGCAGCGGAACGAACTTATGGAGCAATTTGACGAATGGAAATAATAACATTAACGATAACCTTTAAAATTCAATTGACATGAATGCAAAACATTTTTTAACAGCACTTGCAGCTTTGGCGGTGGTTTCCATAACATCATGCAAGCCGGAAGAAGACTATACCGGACCTGCCGGTGACGGACTTCTGAACTTTACCGTGATGATTCCGGATCAGGACGGAGAATACAGCGCTACCAAGAAAGGCCCGTACGAGGACGGAGAGACCATTTATATTGAAGTTCCTACCACATACGAGAATCCGGTGGATCTTACAGTACTCGAGGCATATGCCAGCTTTGACAATAACTGTCACGCAGAACCTTCCGTACCTTCCATTATCGATTTGTCCAAGCCATATACGATTACGGTCGTGGACGGTCAGGGAAATACGAAGACCCATTACATCGAGGTCAGGCTCGTGTATCCGAGGGTAATGGTAAAGGAATCCTGGAGGCAGGACAATTATGCCCTTCAGTTGCAGTACACACACGGTATGAGTATGGCCGTGAACGCCGATAATATCTACATCCTTGACGCTATCCAGAATGTCGGCAATACCATCAAAGTATATAAAAGGTCGGACGGAACCTTTGTGGAGGACATCGTTTTCACTGAAGACATTTCATACATACACCAGATAAACTTCGATGCTGCTGGCAGACTTGTCTGCACAAGACACAACATGTACGGAGCCGGCTTCAGACTTTATCTTTATGATTTGAAGGCCAAAACGTGGGAAGGTCCGGTCATTGACTATGTCCCGGCAGCGGAAGGTGAACCTGTATTGCCAGGTCTTGAAAATGGCGATACCGAGCTCGGATGGAGAACTACCCTTATCGGAGATATGAAACAGGGAAAAGCGTATGTGTACACTACCACCAAACCCGGCGGACAGGAATATTATATGTGGGAGTTCAATGATGGAACTCCGGTCAGCAACAATCCTAAAGTGACAAGATACTCAAATGCCAGGGAAGCATGGACATATGCAGTGGTGAGAAGATGCTCTCTTGATGCAGATTCCGATCATTATATCGCCTATGTCAACACGGATGGTTCTACCTACAGCGAAACAAGTTTCGAACAGTTTACCACGACCGGAGATGTCATTACGATGAATCCTGCGAATTTCGGAATGAGAATCCTTGACTTCAATACATTCACCGTAAACGGTGAAGAGTGGCTGGCCCTGACATATCAGGACAGTGAAACGAGATACAGCGGGACACATCTTGCAGTATATGACATTACCGACAGGGAACAGTGGAGCATGACACCTGAAGACCCAGGATACAATTTCACTTTCAGGTTCTACAACAGTTCGGCATTCGGCGGAACAAATTATGAGTCTTTAGGTAGTGTATGTCCGTATGTGGACGGGGACAAGGCCTATATCTATGTGACTTCCGCAGCTAAAGGTGGCAATCCTGATGAGGACAATGTCGCAGCATGCCTCATCTGCTACGAAATGGCTTACATGCAGCAGTCTGAAAATTGACAGACCATATCAATCAGCCGGGTAAATGCAGGTTGACAATGTTTTTTACCCGGCTTTTAACATTAACACAAATAACCGATGGGCAGAATCATATCATATATTCTTGCAGGTGCCGCACTCCTGTGTATGGCATCCTGCGACAAGACCAAGGGCGGCGACTCTTCCGACTCGGAACAGAAGGAAAAGGAGGTGCAGGAACTTCTCGGAAAAGTCAAGGCAGTCAAGACGATCAACACTTTCGATGAGGAAGCGTGCTGGTACTATTACATAAATCACGCGAACAATTCCCCGCAGGCCACTTTGGAAAAGCGTGTCATCACGAGCAACAAGGTGGAAGGCCGGGGCGCTTTCGTGATGACATACAAGTTCAGCGGCACCAGCACTGACGGCAAGCCGGAGACAGTCTTTTTCCAGCAGAAATGGGGCGATTATTCTTCAGACCTGAGTTTCTGTCCGTTAGGGCTTTCCATCTGGATCAAGGGACGTCCGGACAATTCCGGCTCCTTCAGGTTCGTCCTTATGCAGGATGAGGTCCTGGCAGCCAACAACCATGTGGAACGCAGTACATTCGAGTACACTGACCCGGATATTCTGAAACACGACGGCTGGCAGAGGCTGGTGATACCGTACAGCTGGTTCAAACCGGCTGAGGGGACTACGGAGCAGCTTGATTTGTCCCGGAACATAGGCTACAGGATAGAAATCGTAAGCGACGGAGAGGCTACTGGGAACAACGAGTTCATTATGGACAACTTAGAGCAGCTTACATACTACGAGCCCGAGTACACCGGGAAGCCTGAGTTCTCGAGCCTTTTCATCCAGCTGAATTCCGTTTATCAGAACACCGACTGGGACGAAGCCTTCACTGCCTGCAAGGAAGCCGGCATCGACACCTGGATCATACAGTACAGCGTGGGCTTCGGCGTGGAGAACAACGTGTCCTGGTACACCGGTTCGCAGGCTGAATGGGTCACTGACGACTATGACATCATCGACAGGATGGTGGAGGCTGCGGAGCGTTGCGGATTCAAACTCATCTTCGGGCTGTTCGGAGGCGACTACAGCAAGGTGAACACGGAGGACCAGACAGTGTACGACGAACTTCTGCGCAAGAACAAGATAGTGGCCGACGAGCTGTACGAGAGGTTCGGCGACAGCCCTTGCTTCGACGGCTGGTACATCACCGAGGAGTTCCACGACGGGACCTACCCTGTGGGCTGGCATGCCGAAAAGGCGAGGAAATGCCTGGCGAACTATCTTCAGGGCGTGGCGGCATACGTCAAGACTTTCCCGAACAAATACCCTGTTTCCATAGCTCCGGCCTTGTGGAGAGGTCTGCCGGCAGACAAGTGCGGGGAATGGTTCGAACTGCTGTTCACCGACACTCCGGACATAGACTATCTTTACCTGCAGGACTGCGCGGGACGCTGCTGCACCGACGTGGATGTGGATCTTCCGAACTACTACAGCTACATCAAGAAGGCCTGCGACAAGACGGGCGTGGAATTCGGTGTCGACGTGGAATCGTTCCTGTCATGCTCCTGCCCGGACGAGCCTTACCGCGAGAAGACCTGGGAAGAGCTTCAGGAGCAGCTCTTTGTGGCCGGAATGTTCACGGAACACATCACGAATTTCAGCTGGGCCACATTCAAGCCCGGACAGGCCGGTTTCGAGGGTTATAAGGCATACGTAAACGGAGAATAGATGAAAACCGCACCATTGTTTCTGACTTTTATCCTGACCGCCTGCCTGGCATCCTGCGCGGGCGGCCGGGGCGATGCCGGTCCGGATATAGGCCTTACCCTGATACCTCCCGACGTCATTACGGATGAGGTGGATCTCGACATCCGTGCCGGGGTAGTGAACAACGGGAACCGCGAGACCGCTTTTCTCGTCCGGATTTATCTGAACGGTGTCGCCGAAGACAATCTGCTGCACGAGGAAAGTTTTTCCCTGCCCGGAGGGAAATCGCGCTGCGTCAGGCATCTTATGGACAGCGAGGGACTTTCCGGCAGGCAGGAGGTGACGCTGCAAGTCATCGCGGACGGCGATACTTCCTGTGTGCATAAAGGCATACGCGTACTGGACTCGGACATCCGCTCCACGAAAATGCTCGGCGGCGCGTGGGCTGGAATCTATCACTGGAGCGAGGTAGAAGGCAAGCATTGGAACCGGGACATAAAACGGCTGACGGACGACCACTGGCGCGAAATGGTGCGTTCCATGCACAGTCTCGGCCTGAACATCATCGTCATCCAGGAGGTGTTCCGCAACGAGGAGTATGTAGGAAAGCACTCCATGACCGTGGAGAACTATCCCGGAAAGGCGTTCTATCCGTCTGAACTGTATCCGGGAAGGATGGATATCGCCGCCGAAGATCCTGTCGAGGCCATAATGTCGGAAGCCGACAGTCTGGGGATGTATGTCCTGCCAGGGATCGGGATGTTCGCCTGGTTCGACTTTTCTGAAGAATCCCTCGAATGGCACAAGATGGTGGCTGAGGAAATCTGGAAACGTTACGGGCACCACGATTCGTTCTACGGTTTCTATGTGTCCGAGGAGTCCGGCGGAAGCCTCGACAACTGGGAACGCACCGAAGACATGAGGAGGAAACGCAAGCAGGAAATCGTGACATTTTTCAGGGAATTCAAGTCATTCTGCGGCAGTTTCGCCCCTTCGAAGCCTGTGATGCTGGCCACTAACTCTTTCGGCGTGGCAGGAGGCCTCGACACATATCCGGAACTTCTCGGGAACCTCGACATCCTCTGCCCGTTCGGCTTTGCCAGGATGCCCGAAGGGGATATGACCGGAAAAGAGGCGGCCGAAGTCCTTCAGGAACTGTGCGATAATGCCGGTTCCCATCTCTGGTTCGACCTCGAAGCCTTCCTTTTCTACGAGGATTCGTCATTGTACCCGAGGGATATCGAAGGCATCATCGGGGATCTGACGTTCTTAGACAATTTCGAAAAGGTGCTGTGCTACCAGTTCCCCGGCGTCTTCAGCGATCCTGAAGCCGCCATAAGGGTAGGGGAGGAAAAGACCGAAAAGCTTTTCAACGATTACAGGGAATATCTGGACAACATAAATTCGTCGAACTGACGTTAAAATAAAACAAGGATAATGAATAAATACAGGATTTGTCTGCTTATGGCAGTGTCTGCCGTCTGTATGGCATCGGCGGCAAGAGAAATTACGGGCAGTGTCGCCTGCTCGGGGAAAGGACTGGAAGGCGTCGTGGTATCCGACGGACTGAATACATCGGTTACGGACAGCAAAGGGCGTTTTGTCCTCGATGCGGAGGATGACGCAAGATTCGTATTCATAAGCACCCCTTCGGGATATGCGTCTCCGGTAGAGGACAATGTCGTCAGGTTCTATCGGGAACTTTCGGCTGATAACGGCGGATACGATTTTTCCCTTGCGAAGAAAAGACGCGACGATTCGCGGCACAACATCATCGCCATTTCGGACCAGCAGCTGCTCGACACTACCGAAATCCCCCAGTTCGCTAAGGCGGTAGAGGACATCGCCGCCGTCGTCGAGGGCTTCGGCAGGACGGAAACCACGGGTCTGTGCTGCGGGGACATCGTATTCAACGACCATTCCCTGTACGGTATCGTCAATACCATGCTCGGCACTACCGGCATCCCGTTCCGCAATGCTATGGGCAACCACGACATGAAAGTCTGGGGCAGGTCATACGAAACCTCGACTTCCGCATACGAGGACGTTTTCGGCCCGGCGTATTATTCGTTCAATATCGGCAAGGTACATTACGTCATGCTCAACGACAATTTCTTCATCGGCCGCGACTATTTCTATATCGGCTATATCGACGAAAAACAGTTGAAATGGCTCGAAAACGATCTCTCGCATGTCCCGGAAGGCTCTACTGTCTTCGTTTCCATGCATATCCCGACCACCCTTTCGGCTTCCGACAGGGAGAGGTTCGTTTACGCTGACATTTCGGACATCCTTGCCAACAAGGGGGCCCTGTACTCTATCCTGAAACCGTACAATGTACACATCCTCTCCGGACATATCCACACGATAACGAACCAGGTCATTTCCCCTTCGATGTTCGAGCACAATCTTGCAGCCTTGAGCGGGGCCCTTTATTGCGGCCCGATATGTACGGAC
Organism: uncultured Bacteroidales bacterium; assembly: GCA_949295645.1. GTDB lineage: Bacteria > Bacteroidota > Bacteroidia > Bacteroidales > UBA932 > Cryptobacteroides. The sequence continues at coordinate 27,524 of CASFLY010000130.1, forward strand.
GGCACCCCTGGCGGATACTGCATCTTCGAAATCGACGGGGACGATGTCCGCTGGGTATGGAAATGTATAGGATACGACGAAGACATGCAGATGAAAGTCTACACCCCGGACGAATATCCGGAACTCGACGGATACACTGTGGCCAATGTCTGGAACTGGGATCCTGAGTGGAAAGTGGAGTATTTCGAGGACGGGAAAAAGGTCTGCGACATGGAACGGTTCACCGCGATGGATCCGGACGCATACCGCGCCTACCACGACAGCAGCAAGCTGAAACATTCGTTCGTGGAGCCCCTCCTGACAGACCACCTCTTCAGGGTGAAATCCGACAGGAACGCACAGTCTGCGGAAATCCGCGTCACCGACCGCTTCGGCAACGAATATGTAAATGCTTTCCGCAGAAAATAATGCGGGTTACTCTGCGGATTGGAAATCGGTCATCGGATTTACCGTGAACGGGGATTCGACGGCGAAATGTGCGGCGTGCTGTGCGACTGCGGCCTGGGCTTCCGTTACGTTGTCGGGGATATAGGTGTTCCCGACAGCGGTTTCGCCTCCGGCAAATGTCTCGAACCAGGTGCAGGCTGCGGTGTAGCATCCGTATGAGGTGTTGAGGTGATAGCCGTCGCTGTTGAAAGTGTCTCCGAGCCAGGACTGGCGGCCGTTCTGGATGGCGGTGCCTGACGGAATCAGGATTTCAATGTTTCCGTAGTCCTCCATCGTCTGTCCGGCGGCATCGAGAATGGCATTGTACATGGTCGTCTGATCGCTGTCGTATCTCGGGAAGTCTTTGTGCCCGGAGTCCTCGGAATATGCCCAGGTCTGGTGGAAGGCTATTTTCATGGCCGGGTTGGTGGACTCCTGGATCACATAGTCGATAAGTCCGGGAAGATACTGCGTGTAGGTGGAATATATCCCCGACAGGCCGCTGGTCTGCTGGAGGCAGATGTAGTCCCAGTTTTCGTCCTGGATGCCCTGCTGCATTGTGGTCTTGTCCTGTTTGGTCTTGTTTTCCGAGCCGTCGGTGATTTTCCTGTACGAGTAGCTCGGAGAATTGTTCCGCATGTTGTTGTAATGCGTCTCCAAAGAACATCCGGAGATGTACAGGTTGCCTATGACGGCCTTGATTCCGGCAGCTTCGAAAAGTTCCCACAGATTCTGTTCGACGGCGTTCTGTGAAAAGCTGTTCCCTATGGCCAGGATCTTGAGCACTCCGTCGTCTTCGACATCGGTATCGGGCCTGTCGACGGGGTCGTTTTGGCTCGGAAATTCGAAAGTCCCGTCCCCGGCAGTATCTGCAGCGCAGCCTGTGCCCGTAATCAGGCACAGGAAGGCTGCAATCAAAAGCGTATATGGTATGTGTCTCATTTTATGCGATGTTACATAACGTCAGTCCGACGAATTTCCTGGTATGTTGCAACATAAATTCGTCGAACTGACGTTAATTTTTCAATATCCGGCACCGTTGATGGTAATCTTTTCCGCTCCGGCCTTTTTCTCCTCGTCGGTAGCCTCGATTTTGAAATATTGCGCATCCGGGCACCTCATATCCGTGTATCTTCCGGTGTGCATAGGCGCTTTCACGACTTCTCCTTCATACTCCCTGTAAAGCCAGGATGCCTTCCATTCTGCACCTTCGATGACGGTTTCGGTGGCCTGTACTGGCTTGCCCTCATTGGAAACCTGGTCTATCGCGTTGACTCTCTTGAATTCACCCTTTTCCCCGAGGATATATTTGTTGCACTCATATTCGGTTTTGAACTGTTTGCCGGCCCCGTCCACGATGAATTCCAGAACCCCGTCACGGATGATCCGGATGGAAATGGTGACTTCTTCACCCGGATACCAGTAGTACCTGTCTTCTGCCGGAGCATTGGAATAAGTCGGCTCCTGCCCCGTCCTGCGCATAAAAGGCCGGAATGCCTTGCGCTCCGCGCTGACACTTCCGTTTTCAAGACGGACCACTTCCCAGGTCAGTCCTATGTCGGTTTCCTGACCTCCCATATTCCCTCCGAGGTAGACCGACGGATTGTCGAGATATTGTCCTGGCTTGTTCGGATTCGTCCTTTCCGGATCGAAAACCATATCGGGCAGGACCACAGTCCCTCCGATGCCGAGCCAGTAATCCGTGCTCGATACGCATTTGTGATAATATGCGCCGGCAAAACAGGCAGCTTCTTCAGCCGGGCGGATTTCTCCGGGGAAATAAGTGTTTATCGGATCATCTGCATCTCCGGGTTCATCCGTATCTCCCGGTTCTTCGCCGGTGGAAGTGGACGGGAATGAATAATCCGGTTCCGGATTGTTGCCGTTGCAGGCCTGAGCCGTAAGGATAGGGAATACGGCCGCGAATAAAATGGATATAAGATGTTTCATTGTCAATCGTTTTTACAGTCGATAAATTGTGTCGTCAATCAGTCTTTGAAGCGGATGGCGTCAGTGAGTTCGTCCCACCAGCCGTAATTGACCAGATGTACCATGTCGAAAATCATGAGACCGTCGGATTTCGTAAGGTTCATCCGCACTGCCTTGCGGAACTGTTCGGGGTTCCCGGCGTAGTCCGGTACGTTGATCCCTCCGAGGAAGGTGTTGTGCCCCATAATCTTCCGGGTGTAGTCGCAGGCCCCTTCGACGCACAGGTATTCTCCGCTGTGGGCGGTAGAGTCGGTTTCGTTCTGATGAAAGCCGTTGCTTCTGTAGTATTCGTCCAGGGAGACGAGAGGGTAGTAGTTCCCTGTGGTGTAGATGTCGAGAAGTTCGGCGTACGCATAGTCCCTGTACTCAGGCGTAGCCCAGTCGAATTCTGCAGACGGGTCGTAGTCGCGGCTTGCCCAGTTCACTCCCACTTCATAGTATGTCGGATACCATGCTCCGGTGTATGCCCCGAAATCGGCATCCGGATTCGCCGTCTTGACTGCGTCGCGGGCCTCTTCGAAGAAAGAATAGATTACGGAAGCCCTCCATTCTATCCATTTGAGGAAATGTTTCCCTCGCCTGATTTCGTATTTTCCGGTTTCGGGATTCGCGACCCATTCGTATATGTCCTCGGGGAATCTCTCTACCTTTTCTCCGATGTATTCTTCAAACTGCCGCCTGGAGAAATCGGAGAAATCCGACTGGATATTGTCGTATCTGCCCCTGTCGAGGATGACGCCGTCTATGTCGAACTCGGTCACGAGCTCTGCAAGGAGATTGCAGACGTTTTTGCGCACCTCAGGCAGGGCCGGATTCGAAAACAGCACGAGCTTGTTTTCGATGTCGGTCTGTTTTACCATGCCTTTCCCGGGAACGTAGTTTACTGCCTGCCATTCAGGATGTTCCTTATAGAGAGGACCGCGCTTTAGCAGACCGTTCCCCTCTGCAAAGGTGTTGATGGCGCAGTAGATTTTCAGGCCGTTCGCCTTAGCGGCGTCAGTGAATGCCCGGATATAGTCGAATTCCGGAGCCGGGATGCCTTTCCACTCTTTGATTTCAGGGGCGAAGCCGCTCTTGTACGGGACTTCCCCGCTGGTGCCTTTGACATCGAGGATAATCGTAGTCATCCCTGTCCGGGCTATTTTCTCGCAATAGAATCTTACGGAATCCAAAGTCTGGAATCTTGCCCAGTTGGCAGACAGATCCACCCACATGAACTTTACGGGAGTGTCTTTCAGGTTCCCGTAGATGTCGACATCGTATTTGCCGAACGGATCCAGCAGGGAATCTATGGCTATGGCGCATTCGAGGCGGGTCAGGATGTCGGATGTCCCGTACGCCTTTCCGCAAGCCATCCCGAGGCAGGTTTTCACTGCGGCGATGCTTGTGCTCAGACTGTCTCCGGTAATTGCGGATATGCAGGAGGCAAGGGTGCGGATGTCCGCATATTCTGTCTCCGGCTCTGAAAATGTGATGACAGTGCTGTCTGCCCGTTTGAGCCCGGTGTAGAAACTGTCCATCCCGGACACGAGGTCGGAAGCGAGCATCTTTTTATCGGGATATATCCACGACTGGTTTTCCCACTCGAAGTTCTTGCCCTCGTACCTGATGATTCCCGTCAGGGCGATGCGCTGCAGGGTCTTGAACCAGGGGCTGCTTGACGGAAGGTCGAGCAGGGGAACCAGCCAGGCCCCTGCGTCGAGAAGGGTCTTCTGGATTTCGCGCACGGACACTTCCGACACTCCGCAGTCATGCTTTACGGCGTATGCTGCGACCGCTCCTGCCGCCTGTCCGAGCTGGAGGACTACCGGCTGGAGCCGGGTGGTGCCGTTTACGATATTTGTCACGGATATGGATTTTTCTATGACAAGTACGTCATCGTATTCCTTCGGCATCATCACTCCTATAGGGAGGCTGTACGACGGGATCTGGTGATAATAAAGGTTCGGAAGGTCTTCCCAGCCGTGGTACTGGGTGTGATGCTGGTCCACGGGATAGTCTCCCACACCGATGCCTGTCCTGTACAGTTTCTTGGTCTGGCCGTAAGGCGACACGATGTCGTTCAGGTTGAACCTTATCCGGCCGTCGATCCTGCGGGACTCCCTGTGATACGGTATGAGCGGGAAGCCGTCTGCGGTAGGGTATTCCTCGGCGAGCCCGAGATTGGTGAATCCGAGTTCGTTCTGCAGGAAATACAGGAATCGCAGCGACTTCTGTTTTGCAAGTTCTAAATAGGCTGCGCGTTCCTCCGGCGTGGCATCGATGATATTGCAGTAATAATCATTGCCTTCAAGAGGCCAGTTGATCATATATTTCCCGTTCTGGAGTTTTCCGTAGGTGATCATTTCGTCTTTCGACCACATGCGGGAGGCTTCCTTCGGGTGTTTGCACAGCACGTTCGTACAGCAGCAGGCAAATTCGGACGGGCTGTAGTCGTCGGGTTCCGGGACAGGAACCGGATGTCCGTAATCCTGCAGTATCATCACGTATGTAAGATCCTGTACGATGTCGTTCTCTTTTTCAGGGGCTATGTCTTCCTTGGTGTCGGCGGCGGAATCCATCCCGATTTCATACGGGATGCCTATGACTTTGGCCACGTCTCCGAGTTCCGTGCCGTCCACGAGGATTTTCGCGGATACACTCCTGCTCCCGTCCGGCCCGGCAATATCGGCTTTCCAGCCGTCCGGGGTCTTTTCGAAGCCCGAAGCGGAGGTCTTGAACTCTACTGTGAGGTTCTTTTCGCGGGCGGAGATGTTCCTGAATATCCGTGCTCCGACGGAAGGTTCGAACATCACGTCGCTTACCCAGCCTGTGATAAGGGAGTCTGTGCCGCCGTACCAGGTTTCGAGACTGTCCCGGAATTCGTCCCAGATGCCGCCTCGGAGGGCATAGCAGCCGTCCGTGGCGCTGACCCCGGCAGAGGTGAGCATGCCTCCGAGCCATTCGTGCTCTTCGACGAGAAGCACTTTGGCCCCGTCCCGTGCGGCCTGGATCGCTGCGGCAGTGCCGGAAGTCCCGCCTCCGACGATGAGAACGTCATATTCCCCTTTCTGACAGCCGCAGGAGGCGAGGCCGAGGCCGGAGGCCGATGCTGCGATCATGAGAGAGATGAAAGAAAGTTTTGTTTTGTTCATATTTTGTTTTGATTGGGATAGAGGACGACACAAAAGGGGTTTTGCAACTTTTGAAATCCCTCCTTTTGTGTCACCCTCATATTATACTCAGATGTCGAGACAGTCGAACTGGACGCCGGCCACGTAGCCGTTGCAGTACATTATGTAGAGCTGCAGGTAGTAGCCGTCCTCGGATGAGGTGAGCAGGACTTCGCCGACGGCATTGCCGTTTGATTTTACTGTTGCACCTTCATCCCGTCCGACAGCAATGGCGTTATACTCATTCTGGCACCACCACTGTACCGCAGGGCAGGTAGGAGATCCTTGAGTACCGTCATACAGGCTGCCGGAGAAGTCGCTTTCGTTTGTGATATCAAGCAACCACACAGCGTCCCCTATTCCGCTATTCATATTGTTCGTCTGTTGGGCTGCAAGGAACGTCGCGTTGTTGAATTTGAAAATATCAAGTTCATTTGCAAAATAGTTGGCGCTCGACTGAATTGCAGGAACCTGTGTCTTAAGTGCATCATTCACTCCTGAAAGCCAGGAAAGGATATTTGCTTTGTAGTTTATCAGGAAATAATCCGCGCCAGGTTCGGTGGACGTGTACATTATGTCAGCCTGATAATTGTCCCAAGTCACTCCTGCGGTGATTATTTCCGGCTCTTGTGATTGGAGTACGCCGCTTGTGACCGTCCATTTTGCAAAATTACCGGATGGAAGCCCTGTCCCTACGGTAGCGGTGATGACAGCATCACCGTCAAGTGACCCGGTGATGGAAACTTTTCTGCCGTATCCGACAGGTGCGCTCCACGTGATGTATTCTTCAGGTTGCGCATTCAGAATATCTCCCTTTCCGGAGAATTTCCACATCTGGACAGTCCCGGCTCCTGTTGCAAGGCTGTTGACAAGGATGTTCCCGTCGTCATCGGATGTCATATAGTAATTTTTCAGACTTCCGAGAATAGATGACATTCCGTTCATTTCACCTACGTATTCTCCAGTCATCCTGTTTATCACTTTAGCCTTTTCATTCCTGGTGTTGATTACCAGATAGTTTCCTGATACTGCAATACCGGTCGTATTGCTTGTGGCAGCTATTCCGAGATCCGTTTCCAGTTTCCTGGCAAACAATTCCGTCACACTCTCCGGCCTTATTCCCGAAGGCAGCTTCGACGGAATGTCCTTGACCACCGTATATTCCTTTTTCGTCACCCCGTCGTGAGCCGTGACCGTCAGTTTCACCTCGCTGTTCCAGTCGATGGCCGTTTCCCTCGGGTCGGGAGAGACGGTGGCGTGAGGGGAAAGGGTGAGTTCGGCCTTCATCGGGCTTTCGAAGTTCTCCATGGTCACGAGTGAGATGGTCTCGCCTGCGATAATCCCCTCGAGGTCCGCATCCGGCAGGCTGAACGACGTGATGTCGCATCCCGTAAGTTTGGCGATACGTCCGGTGACCACATATTCTTTCTTGTTTTTTACCTGGTCGGTAGCCACGATATGGTTCTCGGTGTTGAGGTCCATCCTGAGAAGGACTGGTTCCACGGTGACATTGTTCGCCAGCACGCCTACTACCTTTACGGAACTGAGATCTTCCTCTGTCACCTGAGTGTCGCTTTCTTCAGGATAAAACCAGGGGAAGACTATTTCGATCCGTCCGTTTTTGTCGGGCTGCCCGGTAAATTCCTCGTCGATTCCGTCTCCGTCTAAGTCGAGCGAGGCCGTGATGCTCGTTATCGGCTCGGCCGAAGTTTCCGGAGTGAATTCCGAGTAGTCCGGACTGCAGGAAAACATAGCCGGTACCGTCATGGCCGCAGCCAATATTCCATATATTCTTTTCATACAGTTCTAAATTTTAATCGTTGGTTATTTCCATTCCGGATATTGCTCGATGGCGGAGTTGTTCGTGAGTTCCGAATCGGGTATCGGCAGCACGTACAGCTTCTCCGGGAAATGCCTGTTCTCGCCTGGATAGTTGTCGCAGTCGATGTATTCCCAGGTGAAGTTGCCTTCGGTGCCCGAGACCTTCAGCCCGTGAAGACGTATTCCCGTATATTCGGTGTGGGCGAGTTTCCATCTGCGCATATCCCAGTACAGATGCCCCTCGTAGGCGAGTTCCACCTTCCTTTCGTGGCGGATGGCATCGAAAAGGTCGTTCCCGGACAGACCCTGTTTTGCCGGCAGGCCTACGGCAGACCTTGTCCTGACTGCGTTCATGTCATTGAGGGCGGAACCGGTGTTCCCGAGCCTGTAATTGGCTTCAGCCCTGTTGAGATAGATTTCCGAAAGACGCAGTTCCACCCAGGTCCTGTCGCTGCCGTACTTCGTGAGATCCTCCTTGTTTTCCTCGTCGAGGAATTTTCTGAGATAGTAGCCGGTCACGGTACGGCCCTTGGCGATGAGGTCGTCTTTCATCCATCTTCCGTGCATTCCGTTTTCCGTAGGGATTATCGTGTTGCCTTTCCACTGCGATCCGCAGTAAAGCACGGTAGCGGCGAAGCGAGGCTCGAGCTGGTCGTACGGAGGAGTCTGTGTCGTGGAGCCGGAATGCCAGGGGCTCCAGTCCACCGTTTCTCCCGTAGCGGTTTCATATTCCTCGACCATTTCCTGGGTCGGCGTTCCGGTGCCTCCGTTCTCCTCGGCTCCTCCCGCCAGAGCATAGTCGCCGTAAGGGACATACCATTTGTCGAAACTGTGCGACGGGCCGGAAATCTTGTTGTAGGCGAATTCCAGGATGGATTCGTCATTCCCGCCGGCGTATGACTCCTCGTAGGTCGGAGCGAACGAGTAGCCTCCGTTCATTATGACGGAGTCGGCGGCCTCCTTGGCTGCTTCCCACCTTTCGGCGTAGAGCATAGCCCTGGACTTAAGGGCAAAGGCGGCATATCTCGTCACTCGTCCGCTGTTGGCAGCATCCCACCTTTTCGGCAGATTGGCTGCGGCGAAGTCGAGGTCTTCCGCAATGAGGTTCCAGGTATCTTCCGCAGACGAGCGGTTCTTGTCCTTTTCGAAATTCATGTCGGTGTAGAGAATCACCCCTCCATGCCTTTTGGCTAACTGGAAGTAGTTGAAAGCCCTGAAAAAGCGGGCCTGGGCCTCGTATCTGATGTTCACTTCATCGGAAAAGGTGGAGTTTTTCTTCTGTGAATCGAGAAATTCGTTGATTCTTCTGATTCTTTCGTAGGCCGTGCTCCAGATGTCGAGTGCATTCTGGCTCGAAGTGATGCTTTCAGGATGGAAAGCGTAGTATGAGGCATCCCCGCTGCGTGCTCCGGAAGCTGTGCCTCCGTATTTGAGGGCGTCCGTCAGGCCTTCGGTGAGGGACCCGTTGAACTGGTCCGTACCGAACTGGCTGTAGCGGTCGATGTGTACGTAGAAGTTGTTTATGTACTGGTCGACGTATTCCTCGGAAGTCCAGACCACCTTGTCCGACAGCCTGTCGGTAGGAGTCGTGTCTAAGAAACCGCTGCATCCGGTCACCGCCGCCAGAGACAATACTGATATACCTGCAAATATTCTATTCATGACGATAACTTTTTAGAATTGGAGATCGATACCCACACCCATAAGTCTCTGCTGCGGATAGTAGCCGCTGGAAACCCCCGGCATTTCCGGGTCGATGTTGTACTTGGTAAGCTGGCTGAATGTCAGAAGGTTTGTCCCCTCTAAGAAAATGCGGCAGCTCCTGAAGCCGATGGCTTTCATCCATTTGTCAGGAAGCGAATAACCGATCTGCATGTTTTTGAGCCTGACGTAGTTCCCGTTCAGATACCACCAGGTCGAGGCGTAGGAGTTGTTCTTGTACTCCGTGAGGGACAGCCTCGGGAAACGGGCGTCGCGGTTCGTCTCGGACCAGGAGTTTTCAAGCAGGTATGTCGGGGAGTTCCCGTCGTGATGGAAGGCGCGGGTCATCGCAGTGTGGTCCATGATTCCTCCCGAATAGACACCTGTCATGGCCACTGTCCTTCCGAGACCCGTGGTCCAGGTCATGGAGAAGTCTATCCCTTTCCATTCCAATCCGAACGAAAGGCCTCCCTGGAATTTAGGATATGCCGAGCCCGCCACATAGCCGCGGTCCTGGTCGTATGTGATTTTTCCGTCACCGTTCCTGTCGACATATTTGATGTCGCCCGGACGTGTGAGGATTCCAGGCATTGTCGCCGAATTCTCGATTTCCTCTTCGCTCTGGAAAAGGCCGTCCGCGATGAAGCCTACCTGCGCACCCACTTCCTTGCCCGTGAGCTTGAGGTAGTCGGGCGTATTGACCGCATCGGCATAGCGGAGCCAGCGGCGATAGGTATAGGTTCCGACGAGAGAGATGTTGTAGTTGAACTCTCCTACGCGGTTCCTGTGTTCGAACAGGAATTCGAAACCTTTGTGATCCTGCTTGTTGCTGTTCTCCGACGACACGTAGAATCCTCCCCAGGAAGCTGGATAGGTCCCCGATACGGAACTTACCATGTCGTAGACATACTTGTAGAAGACGTCTATTTCAGTCCTGAACATTCCGTTCCACATGGAAAGATCCACGCCGACGTTGGTCTGGAAGGCTTTCTGCCAGGTCAGGTAGATGTTGGCAGGAGCGGAAGTGTATATCTGGCCCTGTCCTTCGCCTCCTATGATGACTGCATTGGGATTTGTCGTCATCGTGTTCAGGTATGTGTACGGGCTTACGCCTCCTGTCGAGCCGGTCAGACCTGTGCCGACGCGCAGTTTCAGAAGGTCTACCTTGTTCGAGGAGAACCAGTTCTCCCTGTCCATCCTCCATCCGAAAGACGCTGCCGGGAACGGAGACCATCTTTTGCCCGGAACGCTTCCCGAGAAAAGATACGAGCCGTCGTACCTGCAGGAAAGTTCGACAAGGTACCTGTTGTCCCAGTCGTAGTTTATCCTGCCGACAAGGCCGGCGGAACGTGTGAGCGAACTCGAGCCTGAAATCGCGTTCTTGGAAGTGTTCGTGGCCTTCGAAAGTTCGTCGAGTTCATAATAGTCGAAGCCGTACCCCGTGGCGGAGAATGAATTGGCATCGGTGGCGATGGTCTCGAAAAGCGCGAGAATGTCGAGATTGTGGAGCCCGAAAGAACGCGTGTACTGTGCGCTTACGTTCGTCAGGACTTTCTGGCTCTTGCTGAGACTTTCCACGAGGGATGCCTCGTCCGTCCCGCGCGAATCGTAAGACAGGGAATAACTGATGTCATCGTTGACGCTCATAGGCCTCTGCGCCACCTCGGTAAGGAACGGGGTGGAGAAATTCTTGACAGTGGTGTGGTGCAGGTCGTATGCGACCATACCTTTGAGAGAAAGGCCCTTTACGAAAGGCACGTCATATCTGAGAGAGGCCGTGGCTTCGAACACGTTTCCGGATGTCTTGCCGTAGCCTGATTCCTCTGTCGCTCCTATGGGAGACGTCGTGGATGAAGAAGTCCTGGTGGACACGACATAGCCGTTATAGTATTTAGGCACATAAGGATGCGCCCTTATTACCTGCTGGCCGATGTTGTTCCAGCTCGATGCGTCGGCATTGAATCCGGGCCTTTTGGTCGTTGAGAAGCGGCCGGCCATGTTGACGCTCAGGGTCAGGTTTTTGGCTATCTTGGCCTCGATGTTCGCACGCAGGTTGAACCTGTCGTATGAGTAGCCGTCCACGTTACCGTCCTGGTCGTAGTAACCGAAAGAGGTGAAGTAGTTAATCTTGTCGTTTCCTCCCGTAGCGGTGACGGAGTGCGACTGGTTGAAGCCTATGCCGAACGTCTCCTTGTACCAGTCGGTATTGCCCCAGCCGTCGGAGTCGTCGCCGTTCATCATCATAGCCACATGTTCCTGGCTGAACACAGGCTCGTTTCCGTCCATCTGCCTGGCGAGATTGTAGTAGTAGGCATACTGCTGCGCATCCAGGAGATCGAAATTCACCGCATTCTGGCTGATGTTGAAAGAGCCTTTGTAGTTTATGCGTGACGGCCGGTTGTCTCCCCTTTTCGTGGTGACGATGATTACGGCTTCTGCATCGAGACCGTAGATTGCGGCTGCGGAGGCGTCTTTCAGAACGGAAATGCTTTCGATTTCGCTCGGGTCGAGCTCGGTGAAGTCCCTTTCCACTCCGTCGACGATACATTTGGCGCTTGTACCGCGTACGAGAAGCCCTGCCCCGTCAGCTCCAGGCGCTCCTGACTGCTGGTAGGAAACCACTCCGGGAACCACACCGCCGAGCATGTTGGAAATGTCCTGGGTCGGAGCCTTCAGAAGTTCTTCTCCGCTTACTTTGGAGACGGCGCCCGTGATGCTCTGCCGTTTCTGGGTGCCGTAGCCGACCACGACGACATCATCGAGCACTGTCATATCGTCGTAAAGCGTGATATTGACAGTCTTCTGCCCTTTGTAGACGACTTTTTCTGTTTTCTTTCCGAGAAAATCGAAAAGCAGAAGGTCGCCCTCATTCAGGCCATTGATAACATAGTGTCCGTCGATGTCTGTGGTGGCGTACTTTTGAGATCCGTCTACATTGATCGTGACGGCTACGACAGGTTCGCCGTTTTCGTCGAGTACAGTTCCTGTTACAGAACCTTGCGCGTATGCTGTTACAGCTGCGCAAAACGGAAGAAGCAGGAATAAAAATGCCTTTTTACCCCCCCCCTCCGGGTGGAAAATCTTAGAAAAAGACAATTTCATAAATTTTGGCTATTAGATTATATTTACAATGATTGTACAAATATATTTAACTTTATTAAATGAACAATGATTTTTATTAAAAATATTTAATATTATAAAGATACGGCGAGGTTGTTTTAATATTAAATAAGGTAAAAGAGAGCTAATGCAATGAGGTAAGGCGAAAATAAAATAATAATTTTCAATAAAACGTCCTTAGTTTTTTAAGTATTTTATTATATTTGTCAGGAATTCTAAAATCAATACCGAATATTATTATGAGCGGCCAACCTGCCGGACGAATAGCGGCGATCGACATATTGAGGGGGCTGACCATCCTCGGAATGGTCTTCTGCGCCCAGATAGGCTGGGATTCCGGTCTTCCCGGGTGGATGTTCCATGCCCAGCTGCCGCCTCCGGATTATAAATTCAGTCCGGATGTGCCGGGCATTACCTGGGTCGACCTCGTCTTTCCTTTCTTTCTGTTTTCCATGGGCGCGGCCTTCCCGTTCTCTTTACGGAAAAAGCTCGAAAGAGGCGAATCCGCGGGGCAGGTGGTTTCAGGATTGGTGAAGCGATGGATCATCCTGTTGTTGTTCAGCATCGTTCTCGGCAACGGACAGCTCATCGATTCTGCAGAAACGGGCACCGTGGTGAAATCGCTCCTGCTGCTGGCCGTATGGTCGGGGATGTTTCTGTCGCTGACAAGGTTCAGGACCGGGAAAAGCCGTACTGCCGCCCTGTTGAATATCTCGGGAGTCGTACTCCTTATAATATTGGCCGTACTCGAAGCATCGTTGTTCGATGTGGAATTTTCAGTGAACAGGGTGAATATCATCATCACCGTGCTGGCGAACATCGCCCTTTTCGGAGGACTTGTCTGGCTGCTGACTAAAGACCGCCCTGTGTGGAGGTGGGGAATATGGGCAATAGTCATAGCGATCAAGGCTTTGTCGATGTACACTGACCTTTTGGACTGGGTGCCGTCTTTCGGGACGAAACTCTTCGCATTCGATTATCTGAAATATCTCGGGATAGCCATTCCGGGCTCGATAGTGGGGGATATGCTGATGAAAGACCGTCCGGCAGCTTCCGGTCGGAATGGGGCGGCGGGATGCCCGGAGACCCGGACGTCTGCCGGAACGGTGCAGGCTTGCGGAAAAATGCGGGAAACGGCTGCGGCCGTACTTGTCGTATGTGCTGTCGTGCTCCAGCTCTGGGGGTTGTACACAAGGCAGGTGGCGGCGGATTTCGCCATTTCGGCTGCGCTGGCGGTTGCCGTATTCCTGCTGACTTTGAAAGACAGGCCGTTATGGGGTCGTATCGCATGCATCGGTTTCGTGCTGATGCTTGCCGGGATTGCCGCAGACCCTCTTGAAGGCGGCATAAGGAAAGACCCGTGCAATATTTCGTACTTGTTTGCCGCGGGAGGTATGGCAGCCATGACAACAGGGGTATTCCTGTTTTTCGAGCACTGCTACGGCTTCAAAGGCAGGATATTGGCCGGCTGCGGACAGAATCCTATGATAGCCTATACTGCGACAGCCTTTCTGATCAATCCTTTGCTGTCGTTGGCCGGACTGATGGAGCCGTTGGATTCGCTGACTCCGGGGTCGCCGTTCTGGGGCTTGATGCGGGGTGTGCTGATTACTGCCGCGGTCGCACTTGTGACGAATATGTTTACACATTTCAAGATATTTTGGAGAAGTTGAAATCAGAAATAACAATGCTATGACAGACAGAAGATCATTCCTCAAGACAGCGGCCGTGGCTGCCGCATCGGCTGTGGCTATTCCCCGGTTGGGAAAAGCGGCGGAGGTGTCCGGCAATTCCGGACTGCTTTCAATGACCGGAAACCCGGATGACGGAAGCAGACTTATCGTGCCGAAAGCCAATGGCTTGCGTATAACAGGAACTTTCCTTGACGAAATCTCTCATGACATCCCGCATCAGAACTGGGGAGAGAAAGAATGGGATGCCGATTTTGCATATATGAAGGCTATCGGTATCGACACTGTGATAGACATCCGCAGCGGCTACAGAAAGTTCATTACATATCCGTCTCCGTACCTGCTGAAAAAGGGATGCTACATGCCTTCGGTAGACCTTATCGATATGTTCTGCCGCCTGGCGCAGAAATATGGAATGAAATTCTATTTCGGCCTGTACGATTCCGGCAAGTACTGGGATACGGGAGACATGACATACGAAATCGAGGATAACAGATTCGTAATCGACGAAGTGTGGGAAATGTACGGCAGCAGGTACGACAGCTTCGGAGGCTGGTATATCAGCGGGGAGATAAGCCGTAAGACGAAAGGCGCCATAGACGCCTTCCATGCCCTGGGCAAGCAGTGCAAGGAAGTTTCAGGAGGTCTCCCGACATTCATCTCGCCGTGGATAGACGGCAAGAAAGCCATTATGGGGACAGGAAAGCTGACCAACGACCAGGCGGTTTCTGTAGCCGAACACGAAAGGGAGTGGAACGAGATTTTCGACGGGATTCACGATGTGGTGGATGCCTGCGCGTTCCAGGACGGACACATCGATTACGACGAGCTGGATGCCTTTTTCTCGGTGAACAAGAAACTGGCGGACAGATACGGGATGCAGTGCTGGACCAATGCGGAATCGTTCGACAGGGACATGCCGATAAACTTTCTCCCTATCAAGTTCGACAAGCTGAGGATGAAGCTCGAAGCGGCCAAACGCTGCGGATATGACAAGGCCATAACCTTCGAATTCTCTCATTTTATGAGTCCGCAGTCTGTTTACGGGGCGGCGGGAAATCTGTATGACAGGTATAAGGAATATTTTGAAATCGAATAAAATGGCAAGACATCGCAATACGGGGACCAATACGGGATACATAATGTTCCTTTCGGTCGTGGCCGCTATCGGAGGAATACTTTTCGGGTACGACACGGCGGTCATTTCGGGTACGATAAGCAGCGTGACGGCGCAGTTCTCGCTGGACACCATGCAGCAGGGGTGGTATGTGGGGTGTGCCCTGATAGGCTCGATAGCCGGGGTGATAGTGGCCGGGTCGCTGAGCGACTCTGCCGGCAGGAAAAAGACGATGCTCATAGCGGCGACGCTGTTCAGCGCCTGCGCGGTGGGCTGCGCCCTGTGTGCCGACTTCGTACAGCTGGTATGTTTCAGGATCATCGGAGGGATGGGCATCGGTATCGTGTCTATCGTCGCTCCTATCTACATCTCCGAGGTGGCGACCGCCGACAAGAGGGGAACCTTAGTCTCCCTGTACCAGCTGGCGGTGACCGTCGGTTTCCTGGCGGCGTATATAGTCAATTTCTGGATACAGGATTCCGCGCAGTCCGCAACTTACGGTTCGGCTGCCCTTCACCATCTTCTTAAAGAGGAGATGTGGAGAGGGATGCTCGGCTCCATGGTCGTGCCGGCCCTGCTGTATCTGACGGTCATATTCTTTATCCCGGAGAGTCCGAGATGGCAGATCATCAAAGGCAGGGGAGACAAGGCTGCACGCACCCTGTCGAAAATCTATCTCAGCGAGACCGAGGCGGCAGAGCAGATGGAGCAGACCCGCAGTTCCATAGCCGGCGAAACGAAAGGGGAGTGGAAAGACCTTCTGCAGCCCGGAATCCTGAAGGCCGTCATCATAGGCTCGGCCATAGCGATACTCGGGCAGTTCATGGGCGTAAATGCGGTGCTGTACTACGGTCCGAGCATATTCGAGCAGGCAGGCCTCTCCAGCGGCGACTCCATGTTCTCCCAGGTGCTTGTAGGTGCCGTGAACATGTTCACCACCGTGATAGCGGTGTTCATCATCGACCGTGTGGGCCGCAAGCAGCTTGTGTACTGGGGCGTTTCGGGAATGATACTGTCCCTGATTATGATAGGGCTTTATTTCCTTTGCGGCCCGGCCTGGGGCCTGGGGAACGGTTTCCTGCTGGCGTTTTTCCTGTTCTATGTCTTCTGCTGCGCCATTTCCATCAGCGCCGTGGTGTTCGTGCTGCTTTCGGAAATGTATCCGAACAGTGTCCGGGGACGGGCAATGTCGGTGGCCGGACTGGCCCTCTGGGCAGGCACATACATCATAGGTCAGCTGACGCCGTGGCTGTTGGAAAACCTGTCTCCTGCGGGCACGTTCTTCCTCTTCGCTGCCATGTGCGTGCCTTATATGCTGATAATGTGGAAGGCCGTGCCGGAAACTACGGGAAAAACACTGGAGGAAATAGAGGCATATTGGAAAAAATAGCGTAAATTTGTTGTCGTAAAACAAAAAGGCCTGGGAGCGACGGAAACCTGATGAAAGATTTTTTGAACAACAACGACGGCAGGAACAATTCCCTCAAGAAGAAAATACTCGGATTGTGCGTGACGGACGGGGATTTCAGCATCGCCGGGCTCAGCAACGGGCTCAATGCAAGCATACCTACCGTCACCAAGCTTCTGAGTGAACTGATGGAGGAGGGCTTCATCGAGGACCTCGGAAAGCAGGGGACTTCCGGAGGGCGCAAGCCGAACATCTACGGACTCTGCGCCTCGGCCGGCTATCTGGTCGGGGTGGACATAGGGACGCAGGACGTAAGCGTGGCCGTCACGGATTTCAAGGGGAACGTCATCGCTTACAGGGAGAACCTGAATGTGACGCTGGAGAGTACCGAGGCCTCGTTCAGGAAGATGTGCGACGCACTTCTCGGATATATTTCCACTTTGAACATAGACCGCGACAGGATTCTGGCCTACGGGATAAACCTCACGGGCAGGGTGAACTGCGAGACGGGCTTCAGCTTTTCCTATTTCATCGGAGAGGATCGCCCTCTTACGGCCTATCTGGAGGAAATGCTCGGCAAGACGGTCTTCATCGACAACGATTCCAGGGCCATGGCTTACGGAGAGTATATCTGCGGAGTGGGCAACGGGGAGAAGAACATGCTGTTCATAAATCTCAGCTGGGGTCTCGGGATGGGGATGGTCCTCGACGGGAAGCTCTCTTACGGCAAGTCCGGGTATTCCGGGGAAATAGGCCATTTCCCGTACAAGGACAACGACATAATGTGCCGTTGCGGAAAAATAGGCTGCCTCGAGACCGTGGCTTCGGGCTCGGCCATATACAGGTTCTTCATGGACAGGCTCGAAAGCGGCAGGGCTTCCGTCCTGAAGCCGAAATTCGACAGGAAAGAGGAAATATCGCTGGATGAGATAGTCGATGCCTTGAAAGAGGAGGACGTCCTGGCCATAGAGGCAGTGGAGGCGACGGGCAGGGAACTCGGCCGGGCTATAGCCGGCCTGATCAACATCTTCAATCCTGAGCTTGTGGTCATCGGAGGCCGTCTTGCCGTGGCGAAAGACTATCTTATGCTGCCTATTATGGGGGCCATAAACAAATATTCCCTTATCGTGGTAAGCAAGGACACCGCCGTGAAGTTCTCGAAACTCGGCACGGAAGGTGGGGCTCTCGGGGCCTGCATGCTTTCCCGCAGCAAACTCATCGGTCTGATCTGACGTCAACGGGGCGGACGTCCCGGAGATAATATATTGTCGGAATTTCACATTTTATGCGTGAAGTTCCGACTTTTGCATAAATTTGCACCTTGTTCCGATATGCCGATGATGTACTGTTTAGGGATAGACATAGGTTCCACGACTATGAAGGCCGCCCTCACCGATGACGGGGGGAATGTCCTGTTTGCCGACTACAGAAGGCACAACACCGACATTGTCGCGACAGCGTCCGCCATGCTTTCCGACCTGGAAAAAAGGGCCGGGGACGCGGAGGCGGCTGTGGCGCTGACAGGCTCGGTGGGAATGGGCTATGCCGAAAGCCTCGGCCTGGAATTCGTGCAGGAAGTGATCTGCGCATCGGAAGCCGTAAGGGAAAAATATCCGGAAGTGAAGACCCTTGTCGACATCGGAGGGGAAGACAGCAAGATGATCTTCTTCGAGGAAGGCAGGGTGCCCGACATCAGGATGAACGGGAACTGTGCCGGAGGGACCGGGGCCTTCATAGACCAGACGGCCTCCCTGATAGGGGCCGATCCTTCGGACATCGGTGCCCTGGCCCGGGAAGCGTCCGGGGTCCATCCTATCGCATCGCGCTGCGGCGTTTTCGCCAAGACCGACATACAGAACCTGCTCAGCAGGAACGTGGGCAGGGCCGACATAGCGGCCTCTGTTCTCGACTCGGTGTCGCGCCAGGTGGTCACATCCTTAGCCAGGGGCACCGACATAAAGCCGAAAGTCTTTCTCTGCGGCGGCCCGTTCGCATTCATTCCCGAACTTCGCGAATATATGATGAAGGCCCTCGGCCTTCCCGTGAGCGAGTGCATCGTGCCGGAAAACGCCCAGTTCATCCCGGCCACGGGTGCGGCACTGTATGCCCGCAGGCAGGGCGGTGCGCCTGTCCGGCTGTCGGAACTCAGGAAAAAGTTCGAAAACTACAGGCCCGATGCCGGAGCGGTTTCCGGCAGGCTGGCCCCGCTTTTCGGCAGCCGGGCCGAATACGACGAGTGGCTTGCCTCGGGAACCTTGTACCGGACTCCCAAGGCGGAGCCTGACTGCTCCAGGCCGGGCCTGTACTGGCTCGGGGTGGATTCCGGCAGCACCACGACAAAGGTCGTGCTTGTCGATGCCGGCGGGGCCATAGTGCATACCGACTACCTGAAGAACAGCGGGGACAGTTTCGGAACCTTCATCGGAAGCATGCGAAGGTTCATGTCTTCTGTCCCGCATCCTGAAAACATACGGATAGTCTCTTCCAGCGTCACAGGCTATGGCGAGAACATGCTCCGGGGCACTACGGGGATCGAGCACGGCATCGTTGAGACCATGGCGCATTTCATGGCTGCCCGGGAGGTGTCTCCCGACGTGACATTCGTCCTGGACATCGGAGGCCAGGACATGAAGGCCATTTTCTGCGAAAACGGAAGCATACACCGGATGGAGCTGAACGAGGCCTGCTCATCGGGCTGCGGGTCGTTTTTAGAGAGTTTCGCGGACAGTCTCGGCTACAGCATAGGACAGTTCGCGGAGATGGCCTGTTTTGCCGGGAACCCCTGCGACCTCGGCTCGCGCTGTACCGTATTCATGAATTCGCGTGTGAAACAGGCGATGCGCGAAGGCGCCCTGCCGGAAGACATCGCTGCCGGGTTCAGTTACTCCGTGGTCAGGAACTGCCTTTTCAAGGTCCTGAAACTTGCCGATACGGCCGAACTCGGAAGGAATATCGTCGTCCAGGGCGGAACGTTCCGCAACCATTCTATCATAAGGGCCCTTGAGAAAAGCCTCGGCTGCCGCGTCTCGTTTTCGGACATCCCGGAACTGATGGGGGCCTACGGGTGTGCACTGTACGCAAGGCGGAAGTCTCCCGTGGTTTCTGACAGGTCCCTCACACTCGACGACTTCATCCGGGACAGCGCTTACACGTCCTCGACAGTGGTCTGCCCGGGATGCAACAACAGCTGCAAGGTTCTCGAGATGACGTTCCGCAGCGGAAAGAAATATTATTCCGGAAACAACTGCGAAAAGGTGTTCGGCAACGATGTGGAAAAGGCCGCCCGGAAAGGGGTGAATATGTTTGCCGAGAAGTACCGGATGCTGTTCGGCAGGACTCTTTGCAAAGACGGCAGACGCCTGAGAATCGGCATCCCGCGGGGACTCGGGATATATGAAGACTACCCGTTCTGGCACACCCTGCTGACACACTGCGGTTTCGAACCCGTGCTTTCGTCTCCTTCAAGCAACGGACTGTACGACAAGGGAATACGTTTTACGATGTCGGACAATATCTGTTTTCCGGCAAAACTGATGCACGGGCATATCCTCGACCTGGTCGGGAAAAGGGTGGACAGGATATTCTATCCTTATGTGGTCTTCGAGCGCAAGGAAGACGAAAAATCCCGCAACAGCTATAACTGCCCGGTGGTTTCCGGCTATTCGGACGTCCTGAAAAGCTCCATGGGGGCTGCCATAGGCCGGGGGATCCCGTTCGACGCCCCTGTCCTTTCCTTTGCGGACAGGCAGCTGATGTACGCTTCCTGTATCGAATATCTCGGCTCTCTCGGCGTGGATGCCGCCACGGCCCGTGCGGCGGTGGATGAGGCGGACGAGGCCCAGAAAGCTTTCTCGGCGGCATTGACGGAGAGGGCGGAAGCCGTTCTGGAAAACGCCGTGAAGGAAAACAGGATGGTCATCCTCCTTGCCTGCAGGCCTTATCACATCGATCCGCTGGTCGAGCACAGGATATCGGAGGCGATAGCGGATATGGGAATAGACGTCATTACCGTGGATGCGGCCGCCCGCTCCGGAAGCGGCGTGTTCGGAAACATCAATGCAGTCAGCCAGTGGGCCTGGCCGAACCGCGTTTTCAAGTCTGCCTGGTTCGTGGGCGAGCATCCGTATCCGAAGCTCCATTTCGTGGAACTGACTTCTTTCGGCTGCGGCCCGGATGCCTTTATTCTCGACGAAGTGGCTTCTGTCCTGCGGCGTCACGGAAAGAATCTGACGGCATTGAAGATAGACGACGTGAACAATATCGGTTCCCTGAAACTCAGGATAAGGTCGCTTGTGGAAAGTGCCATGCTGAAGGAACCTCCGGCCGGGACGGCGGAAAGCTACAAATGCTCCGCAAAAGACGGTTCCGGGGCAGAAAGAGGCATTGCACCGGAACGCAGTGCAGGTGCTCCCGTAAGGACGAAGCCGTTCGGGGTAGAAGACCGTCGCCGCACCATCGTGATCCCTTATTTTGCCGAAGGCTATTCCGAGTTCATCGCCCCCGTGTTCAGGCTTATGGGCTATAAGGCGATGGTCCTTCCTCCGGGTACGCAGGCCGATGTAGACACGGGGCTGAAATTCGCGAACAACGACATCTGTTATCCGGCTACGATCGTGGTGGGGTCCATCATCAATTTCCTGAGGAGCGGACAGCTGCCGAGGGAGGAGACGGCCGTGATTATGTACCAGACCGGAGGGCAGTGCCGGGCCACGAATTATTTCGCCCTTATCCAGAATGCGATGGTGGCCGAGGGGTTTGCGGACGTGCCGGTGATTTCAGTGTCGAAGAGCGCGGCCCTGCTTGACAACCAGCCCGGTTTTTCCATCGACTGGAAAAAATATGCGAAAATCATAGTGCATACGGTCCTTTTTGCCGACTGCCTGTCGAAACTGTATCATTCGGCAGTCGTCAGGGAGAAGTCAGCAGGACTTGCAGGCAGCCTGCGTGACAGGTACACGGCACTGGCGGGACAGCGTATCCTTGCGGGAGACAGCAAGGGGCTGAAGAAGCTGATCCGTCAGGCTGCGGAGGAGTTCGCCGCTTCGATAAGGCCTGACGTGAATGCGCCCAAGATAGGGGTGGTCGGCGAGATATATGTGAAATACAACGGTTTCAGCAACAGGAACGTGGTAAAGTGGCTGAATGCCCATGGCGTAGAGGCGGTGGCCCCGTGCATCCTGAACTTTTTCCTTACGGCATTCGCAAACCGGCATGTGAACAGGGAAAAGCACATCAGACGGCAGCAGACTCCTCTCTGGGTCACGGACTTTTTCTACCGCTGGATAATGCACTATGCCGTCGATTTCGACAGGGCCTGCTCGGTGTACCCTTATTATCACAGGTTTTCGGACATATTTCGGGATGCCGAGAAGGCGTCGAGGATAGTGAATCTGGCGGGCGATTTCGGGGAAGGGTGGTTCCTTCCTGCGGAGATTTCGAACCTGGCCGAGGACGGGGTTATGAACGTGATCAGCCTCCAACCGTTCGGATGTATAGCCAACCATATCATTTCCAAGGGAATAGAAAAGAGGGTGAAGCAGCTTTATCCGGGTATGAACCTGCTCTTCCTGGATTTTGACAGCAACACCTCCGAAGCGAATGTGCATAACAGGCTGCATTTTATGGTGGAAAATGCCAAAAGCGGTGAATAGTGTCATGTCGAGCGGCCCCCACGCTGGTCATGTCGAGCGATCCCCACGCTGTCATGTCGAGCGATCCCCACGCTGTCATGTCGAGCGATCCCCACGCTGTCATGTCGAGCGACCTCCATGCTGTCATGTCGAGCGTAGTCGAGACATCTGCCCATCATACAAGGAGCAAAAAAGCAGATCTCTCGACTCCGCCTGCAGCTCCGCTCGAGATGACAATATGACGGAAACGGTAAGAAGAATTTGAAAAATGGATAAGATGATGAAATACAAGAGATTAGTAATCGTGATGGCAGCTGTGGCATCAGTGACGGTGTTCGCCGGATGCCGGCAGGATGGTGCAGGGGAAAGGGCGCATGAGGGGAAGGAATCCGTGGCGGAGACCGCGGACGGAGGGTTGTGGGGCTTTGCGGCCGACAGCCTCGAAATGGAGGAAAGCAGGGTGCGCAGGGGCGATTTCTTCTCTACGATACTGATACGCAACGGGCTGACTGCCCAGGAAGCCTACAATCTTTCGGAAGCCGTCGACAGCGCTTTCGACGTGAGGTCCATAAGGGTGGGGAATACCTACAGGACGTGGACGGCGCCGTCGGGGCAGCTGGAGTATCTGGCATACGATATCGACAGGATAAGGAGCGTGGTGTTCGGATGCAGGCCTCCTTACGGGGTCTTCTATACGGAGAAGCCGGTGCTGACGGAAACGAAGTCGGTGGACGTCACCATAGAGTCGTCGCTGTGGAACGACATGACAGCGGCCGGGGCCCCGGCCCTGCTGATTCTGACCCTTTCGGACATATATGCCTGGACTGTAGACTTTTTCGGACTGCAGAAAGGGGACAGGTTCAGTGTCATCTATGACGAAAAGACCTGCGACGGGGAGGTGATCGCAGTGGATACCGTACGTTACGCCCTGTTCTCGAGCAGGGGAGAGTCGTGGCCGGCCATAATGTTCGACCAGCACGACGGAGGGAATATCTACTGGAACGAGAAAGGGGAGAGTATGAGGAAGGCTTTCCTGAAAGCGCCTCTGCACTATTCGAGGATAAGCTCCGGATTCAGCTATGCCAGAAGGCATCCTATCACGCGGAAGGTCCAGCCGCACACCGGTGTGGACTATGCCGCCCCGGCAGGAACCCCGGTGGTGACGATCGGTGACGGAGTGGTGACGAGCGCTAAAAACGAGGGTGCCGGCGGCAATGTCATCAGGATCCGGCACAATTCGGTCTATTCCACAGCCTATCTGCATCTGTCGAAATACGCTTCCGGCATCAGGGCCGGCAGGCGCGTGAAGCAGGGCGAGGTCATCGGTTATGTCGGCTCTACGGGCCGCAGCACCGGGCCGCACCTCGACTTCCGTGTCTGGAAAAACGGTACTCCGATCAACCCTCTCAAGATGGAATCCCCTCCGGCCGAGCCTTTGAAAAAGGAAAACGCCGAGGCATTCAGGGCAGTGGCGGAAAAATACCATACCCGCATCCTCCGCTGCGAGGCATCGGGTATGGTAGAGGAAATCCTGGAACATCTGTAGTCCCCTCTCGGCAATTCCCTTTCTCCGGTCATTTCGACCAATGTCATCTCGACCGGAGCCGCCGCATTGTCATCTCGAGCGGAGCCGCAGGCGGAGTCGAGAGATCTGTTCCATTACTTCGGAGCGGTGCTATAATTCTGCGCTCCGCAACCCTTTTGCGGAAACTTTCACTGCCGTTCCGCGGGTGACGATGACGGTCAGCTGTCCGTTGAAAAGGTGCATCTGCGGCTTGTGGAACGCTTCGAGACAGGTCGGGTCTCCGTTGGCCATGGCCACGAAACGCCCCTTGTCCCCGGTTTCCACCTTGACAAGCCTGCTGTCTGTCGGGACAGGATTTCCGTTCCTGTCGACAACGCTGACATTCAGATATACCAGTTCATCTCCGGTTCCGCACCTTTGATTCCTGCCGGCATCGGTTCCGTTTCCGCATTGCCCGTCCTGCGGGCATCCCGAACCGTTCCACCGGTCTTCGGTTATTTTCAGGGCGTATGCCTTTCCTGCCGTCCTGACTGTCTTTTCGGCTACAGCCCTCCCGTCGGTGTCGTACGCCACAACTTTCAGTTCACCGGGTTCGTAGACGACGTCGTCCCACATCAGGCGGAACCTTTCCATCACGGTGCGGGCATCCTCGCCTCCCTTGCCGCAGGAGCGTACTCCGAAACCTTTGTCACTGAACTTTTTGCGACCATGGCTTACTCCGTTTACGAAAAGTTCGGCTTCAGGCCAGGACGTGTAGACGAAAACCGGTGTCGTTTCCCCTTCTCTGCCTTCCCAGTTCCAGTGCGGAAGGATGTGCAGTGTGGGTTCCTCCGTGTTCCAGACGCTTCTGTAGAGCCAGAAACGGTCTTTGGGAATCGATGCCAGATCGATGATCCCGAACATCGAAGAATGGTTGGGCCAGGCATCCGTGTCGTACGGGGACGGCTCTCCGAGATAGTCGAAACCGGTCCACACGAACTGCCCCATCACCCATTTATGGTCTTCATCGGCTGCCAGGTCATCGTCCGGGATGTTCGACCAGGAACAGAATTCGGTGTCGTAGGAAGACGACTGGTGGTCAGAATGCAAGCGGTCGTATCCCACCTCTACAGGGAAATGGTAAGTCCCGCGCGAACTGACGGTGGAAGCCGTTTCGGAGCCGAGTATCAGGCCTTGCGGAAGCAGTCTGCGGGCTTCCGTGTAGCGTCCCACCTTGTAGTTGAAGCCGGCCACGTCCAAGCGGGCTGCAAAGCCGTTTTCAAGGACGGCATCGAACTGGTCCATACCGCAGGTGACAGGCCTTGTCGGGTCTTCCCTGTGACAGATTTCCTGCAGGAACACGGCGGTTTTCCATCCTCCTTCGGCCCACTGGGACGGCACTTCGTTCCCGATGCTCCACATCACGACCGACGGGTTGTTGCGGAAATGACGCAGCATATTGACCATATCCTTTTCAGCCCACCGGTCGAAAAACCTGTGGTACCCGTTCTCGCACTTGGCCACGTCCCATTCGTCGAACGGCTCGACCATCATCATAAAGCCCATCTCGTCGCACAGTTCCACGAGTTCCTCGGCAGGCATGTTGTGCGAGGTGCGGATGGCGTCGCAGCCCATATCCTTGAGCATTGCAAGCTGGTGGCGTATCGCAGAGCGGTTTACGGCCGCCCCGAGAGGTCCGAGATCGTGGTGAAGGCAGACGCCCTTGAACTTGCGGGCTTCTCCGTTCAGGAAAAAGCCTTCTCCGGGCCGGACTTCTATGCTGCGGATGCCGAAGCGGGTGGAACAGGTGTCCTGCAGTTCATACCCGTCTGTAACAGTGATCTTGTGGCGTCCGGTCCAGTCGGTCACGATGCCGCCTCCCGTGAGAATCTCGGTTTCGGCAGTGTACAGGGAAGGGCTTTCGGGCGACCAGAGCTGCGGACGCTCCACGGTGAGCTGCTGTTCGAAGGGGAGGCCTTCAGCCTTGCGCCTTGTGTCTGTGGCCGAGGCGACTTCCCGTCCCGAAGGATCCCTGATGACGGTTTTCAGTGTGACGACGTCCCCTGTCTCCACACCCTCCACTTCTGTCCGGACGCTGACACAGGCATAGTCTTCCCCGGCGTAAGGAGTCGTGATGTACGTTCCCCAGACCGGAACATGCACGGCCGGGACGCACAGCAGCCTGACTTTGCGGTACAGCCCGGCTCCCGGGTACCAGCGCGATGACTGGGGTCTGTTTTCCAGGAGGACGGCGATTTCGTTGTCTCCGGCTTCGACCGCATCGGTGATGTCGCAGTGGAAGGAGTTGTAGCCGTACGGCCAATGGCAGACTTCCTTGCCGTTTATGCTGACGCGGGCTTCGCTCATGGCTCCGTCGAAAAGGAGGATGTATCTGTAGCCTGCGGCCAATGAGTTACTGTCAATGGCAATGCTGCGTCTGTAGGCTCCTTTGCCCATGTACGGCAGGCCGCCCGAGCGTCCCGTCTTGACGGAAGCCGTTTCTTCACCGTTCTGGACCACAGCCACTTCCTGCAGGTCGTTGGCCCTGTCGAAAGGTCCGGTTATCGCCCAGTCGTGCGGAATCGCGACGGTTTTCCATCCGTCTTCCGCAGCGAGGTTATGGTCCTGCCGGAATTCCCACTCGTCCAGCAGGACGCTGCTGCGGTCCTGCGCCGCGGCGGCGGTGCTTCCGCAGAGGGTGATGACGATTGCTGATAATATTATTGTGTTCAGTTTCATTCTTTGTTTTTTTTTACTTGTCATCTCGAGCGGAGCCGCAGGCGCAGTCGAGAGATCTGTACGTATTATGCGCCTGTTTTATAGGCAGATGTCTCGACTTCGCTCGACATGACACTGTGAAGGGCATTCGACATGACACCGTGAAGGGCATTCGACATGATACTGTGAGGGGCGCTCGACATGACATTGAGGGGGCACCCCTCAATGTCATTCTGCCGCAGCCTCGGTGAAGGCATCGAGGGCGCGTGTCGGCCTGCCGTTCTCGTCGAAGGCCCCTTTGTAGTAGCCGTTGTAGCCCGGAGGGCATTCAGGCTCCCAGTAGAAGACCCCGAGGCAGTGCCCAGACTTCTCGGCCCCTTCCAACAGTTCGCAGAGCTGCCCGTAAGCCGTGTCGGGGTCGTCGTACTGCATACCGGTCTCGCATATCATCACATCCTTGCCGAACTTGTTGTACAAAGTAGTGATGTTCGAGACGCATTGTCCTATCCTTTCCGATGCGCTTTCAGGGTAGAGGGAAAGCCCGATGACGTCGTATTTGCCGCCGTGGGCCTTCAGACTGTTGCAGACAGTCCTGGCATAGTTCGCATCATGCCCTCTGTCGATATGGACGATTACAGCTGCATCAGGATAGACCGCCTTGGATGCCTCATAGCCGGCGTTTATGAATCTTGTGAAGTTGGCAGGGCTGGATGTGAGGTTGCCCCCTGCAGCCGTAGTCGTGGTTCCGTCCGAATTTTCGTCGACGTCGGTGTGGTAGAGCATCCCGTGGGTAATTTCATTGCCCACCTGGACCCATTCCACATTGGTGATTCTGTTGTTTTTGAGTATGGTCAGGACTTCAGTGGTGTGTGCGGCTACTGCCTCGGCCAGTTCGTCAGTGGTGTAGTCCAACCAGGCTTCCGGAATGAGCTGTGTGCCCGGGTCGGCCCAGGTGTCGCTGTAGTGGAAATCTATCATCAGTCTCATACCGAGTTCCTGTGCCCTGGCGGCCTTGACCAAGACATCCCCGGCATTGCACCAGCCGTTGTCGGGATCCACCCACACGCGGAGCCTTATGGCATTCATCCCGATTTCTTTCATCAGGGCGGTGCACTCCATGGTTTCCCCGTCGGCATTGCTGAATGTGTAGTTCTCGTTTTCGAGCTGGGTCACCCAGCTGATGTCGGCCCCGAGTGCGAAGCCTGTGCTGACTTCCGTCTTGTTTCCGTCGGATTCTTCCCCGGCAGCAGGAGTATAGACCGGATTTACTTCCGAGCATCCCGTCATCAGGAGTAGTACTGTGGCCAAAAGTGCTGTCATTGTCCTTGTATTGTTTGATTGTAGCATAGATTTTCGGTTTTATTGGAGTTCAAGACTGTATGTCATATTCGTGTAGTCGCCCAGATTCACCTTGATGAGGTAGATGCCTGTGGCTTCAGGCTTGATATTGTTATTGTTGTCGCCCGTCACAAGTTTCCCGTCGGATCCGCCGTACTTGTATTGCCAGTTGTCTCCGAGGACTATCTGGATGCCGTCGCCTATTTCAGTTATCTCGCAGGTGGCCTGCCAGGTTCCGGACCCGTAGTCGAACGTCATAGGGTCGGAGGAAAGCGACCAGGCGTTGAATGTCCCGCTGACGCAGAGCGGAAGCGCCTCTTCGGCCCAGGTCTTGGTGTTCATATCCACCGTTATCCTTGTGAGTCCGTATTCCGCAGGCCAGGCGGCATAGACAGCATTCCCGTCGACAGGAGGCACTATTTCCGCCAGACTGTGGCTATCGGAGGACGAAACCCCGTATCTTGTCCCGTCGGCAGCGACTGCTTCAGTGCTGAACGTGAAGTTGTAGTAGCAGGCACCGGTACTTTCGTCCCAGGTCTCCGGAGTGGAGAAATAACCCGTATAGTGCCCGTCCCTGTCCGGAGAATGGAGGGTGGAGGCAAGCTTCTCGGGCCAGTAGTTCCCGTCTGCAGTGTTCCAGCTGTAGAAAAGGTAAAGGAATTCAGGCATATCCTCTCCGGTCCCCGGCTCGTACTCCTCTCCCGTGTTGATGTCCACGGCTCCCTTGTGCAGTTCCCATTTTCCTTCGGTCATTCTCAGGAAAAGGGTGTAGGTACCGGCTTCGGCCGTCGTGATGCCGCCTGTCGCTGTTCCCATAGATGCGTTCGAGATGGTCCCGTCCGCAGCTGCCGCTATCGAGCCGGAGGTTTCGGCATAAGAGCCGGTGCCTGTGGTGCTGTTGTACAGGCCTCCGGTGTAGTCGAGCTGTATGGTCTGGTTGTCGGCAGTGGTGGCAAACACGAGGTAGAAGGCTTCCTTGCTGCCCGAATAGTTCATTTTCAAGGCTTCGGAAGAGCCTGGAGTCAGCGTCATTTCGGAAATCGAAGTACATTCCCAAAGGCGTCTGGACGTACTCATAGTCACATAGTAGCATCCGGCAGGCTCAGGGAACCAGGCATTCCAGGTTTTCATTTCGGCCTTCTGCTCGAGAGGGAAAGGATTGCCATCTACATATCCGCCCCATATCGTGCCGTTGCCCTCTACGAAATAGAAGTTGTACCAGCTTGCGACGTGTACGAAGCCGGCGTATTCTCCGCCTTTTTCAGTTGTGGCGGGCAGAATGGTGTCAGTCCCCCAGTTGCCCATGAAGCCGACCAATCTGACCCTGCTCATATCTATGGTGTACGGTGTCACGGTGATGCTTATCGTGTTCCCGTAGGAAGCAGTGCCGGTGTTGGTGCCGAGGGCGGTGCATATTCTGATGTATATGGTCGAAGGCACTTCTCCCTGCAGCCCGAGGCCGGAGAGAAGGTTGTTCAGTTCCATGGCAGTAAACTGGATGTTGGAAGAACCTTTCGGGATGATCTGCTCCACACTGGTCCCGAAATCTTCGGACGTGGAGAACTGGATGGAATATACGGTGACGTCATCCGTCATCTGGGCGTCCGGATTGCTCAGAGTAGCGTTCCCGAGTTCGTCCCACCATAGAGTCAGTGCTAAGGAGGAGCCCATATCCTCGAGCAGGACGATGTCCGTATCGGCCGTGCCTATGGTCGCGCCGTCTTTGTCGATGGTCGCCGTCAGCATCTCTCCGTCCTTTGCACAGGAAAAGAGAAGAAGCGAGGCTGCCGCCAATGATAGTATATGCTGTAATTTTTTCATTTTCCTTGTTTTTAGAATCCGGAAGCGTTTTCAGAATCCGATAGCGTTGTTTATTTTCTGGAGTTCGGGGTTGACGGAATATTCCGCCTCCGGAATCGGCAGATAGCAGTATTTGTCATCTGTTCCTGCACCTTCCTGTACCCCGGCTTTCCATTGCCAGAGATAGTCGGAAGAAGTGTATTTCCCGAACCGGATAAGGTCGGTGCGGCGGATGCACTCCATATACAGTTCCCGCAGCCTCTCATCACAGAGGAAGTCGAGGGTCACGTCAGCGTCCTGGACATCCCCGGAATCATCCCCGTAAGCCCTGCCGCGGACTTCATTTACATAGTATGATGCGCTCTGGGCCGCTCCGGTCCCGCCTCTGACTATGGCTTCGGCCATCATCAGATACACGTCGGCAAGCCTGAGTACGGGGAAGTCCGTATTGGCCCCGTCGGTGCTGCAGTCGCTGGCCGCCTCGCCCCCGTCCGTAAGGTTGGTCCATTTGCAGATGCGGTATCCGGTGGAAGCGTCATCGTGGCCGGATATTTCGACATCCCTGTCGGTCACTGTGTATGTCACCTCTCCGCCTGCCCCGGTGACAGGATCCGATCTGTCATAGCCGATGAAGCGGTACCTGGAGTCCGATGCCGGGTCGAAGGCCTGAACCAGGTCAGGACGGGCCCTGAGGTTGTTCCAGGCTCCGGAGTTCAGCGTGCCCCAGACATTTGCATAGTCGGCGAAGTTGTCGAGGACGCAGCCGCAGGTGATGAAGGTCGTGGCATCCCAGGTGCTGGTGCGGGTGGCGTCGCAGGCAAGGGCGAAGATGATTTCGTCCGTACGCTTGTGGTTGTCGGCATTGAACAGCTGCGAATAGTCTCCGGCAAGGGAATAGCCTGACCCGATAACATTGTTGCAGGCGGCGATGCACTCGTCGTAGTACTTTTCTCCGGTGTAGACTTCGCCGTTCAGGTACACTCTTGCAAGCAGGGCGTAAGCCGCTCCCGTAGTGGCGTGCCCGTAGTTGTCGGCTTCAAGCAGCGGGGCTATTTCCTCGAGTTCCGATGTCACGAAGGAAAAGACCTGTTTCCTGTCCCGTATTTCAGGGATGATATTGGCGCCTATCGGGCTGTTCTCATCCACGAACGGCATTTTGGCGTAGAAATCGATGGCGTGCGAATAGGCGTATGCCCGGAGGAATCTGGCTTCATTCCGGTATTTTTCTATCAGAGCACGTTCGGAATCCCCGAAAGCCGAAAGCAGTTCCTCATCGGAGGCGTTCCGGATAAGGTCGTTGCTCATGGCAATGATGTTGTAGATATGGTAGTACATGGCCGAGCACCAGGGGTCGCTGGCCGTCCAGGAGAGTCCGTTTATGTCGGTGAGGCTTTCGCCGGCGAGCCAGATGGCATCGCAGGCGTCGGTAGAACAGTCCTGGAACATCATCAGCGTCCTGAGGTAGTTCTGGCTGCGGGTCTCGTCCGAAACGCTTGCTACCCTCTGTATCAGGGCTGCATAGATGCCGTTAAGGGTGCTCTGGTAGCCCTCTACCGTAGAAAATACCTGACTCGACGTGAAACTTGTGTGCGGTTTCTGGTCCAGGTCGCAGGACGAAAGCCCGGTCATCATCACGGCAGCAGCCATTGCATATATAATCTTTTTCATATCTGTTCCTTTTTTAGAAGTTGAGACCTATTCCGAGAGAGTATATCCGCGGCCTCGGGTAGAAATTCTGGTCGATGCCGAGGTAGATTTCAGGATCCACTCCGGAGTATTTCGTGATGGTGAAGACGTTCTGTACCATAAAGGAGACGTTTAGTCCTACCTTGTCCTTTATCTTTCCGAAATCATAGCCGAGGATGATGTTGTCCATTTTCAGGAAAGACGCGTTCTCGACATAATGGTCGGAAAGTATCTGTCTGGTCTTGAAACCGGTCTCCAAATAGCTCGTGGAGAGGTTGTACAGTGCGTTGTCTGCATATTTGAGGGTTTCGAGCGCTCCGTTGTTGGACGCTGTGGCATTGTATGCGTAGTTGCCGACATTCGCTCTCAGGGCCGTACTGAGTGTAAGTTTTTTCCATCTCAGGGAGGTGCTCAGTCCGAACATCCAGTCCGGCGACGGAGAATGGTAGAAATACCTGTCGTCGGTGGTTATCTGCCCGTCTCCGTTCAGGTCGGCGTATGCGCCCTCTATCGGAGTCCCGTTCTCGTCGTATATCTGCTTGTATACATAGTACGAGTAAGGCGCCTGGCCCACGGCGAATGCCTGGATGTATTTGGCATCTACTGTCGAACCGACCAGGGTAGGGGCCACTTCGGCGTCATCCGAGAGCGAGAGATTGGTGATTTTCACCTGCTGCCAGGTGGCGTTGGCGGAAATGCTCCAGGTCCAGTCCTTCGTGTCGACGGGAACGGCATTGATGTTGACTTCCACTCCCTGGCTGTACATATTCCCCACATTGGTGGTTATGGTACGGGCGAAGTTCGTCCCCGCAGCGGCCGGTACGGTAGCGAGCAGGTCTCTCGTGTTTCGGGTATAGTAGTCTACCGTTCCGGAAATCCTGTCGTTCAGGAAGCCGAAATCGAGACCGAAGTTCCAGGATGAGGTGGTTTCCCAGGTCAGATCCGGAATGTACGCTCCGGGCTGATAATACAGGTTGTAGTTCCCGTAGCCGTTAGTGATGTACTGGGAGTTGCTGCCGGTGGACTGGTAGTAAATCGGCAGGTAGCCGTAGTTCCCGATTCCGTCCTGTTGCCCGGTGATGCCGTACGATGCACGCAGCTTCAGGTTGTTCAGCACTCCGTTGTCTTTCAGGAAACCTTCCTCCGCGATGTTCCAGGCAAAGGCCACCGACGGGAAAGTGCCCCATCTGCAGTCTTTGGCGAAGCGGGAAGAGCCGTCCCGGCGGATTGTGGCTGTCAGGAGGTAGCGTCCGTCGACAGACCAGTTGATTCTGGCATAATATGACATAAGGGCGTGCCTCTGGTCGTCAGCCGACCACGGCGAGTTGATGCCGGTGACCTTGTCGGCCTTGTAGCTGTCGCCTGCCGCAACGTACGATCTCCAGTACTGCCAGTCGTATCCGGCGGTGATGTCGATTCTGGACTTGATGGATTCGAATTCCCTGTTGTAGTTCAGATAGGCCGTGAAAAGCCGGTTTTCAGCAGAGTTCGGCCCTGACGGGGTGTACAGGCCGCCTTGCCTGTAGTATTGGGCCGCACTTTCCGGCACGAACACTTCGCTTTCGGCCGAAGCGTAGTCATAGCCTCCGGTCACGTGCAGTTTGAGTTCCGGGAGGAAGTGCATCCTGTAGTCGATGTCGATGTTGGCTATCACCCTGCTCATCGATTCCCGGCTGTCATACTGTTCGACAAGTCCCAGAGGGTTGTATGTGCCGCTTACCGTGCTCGGCATCCCGTTGCTGAGGATTTCGCTGTATCCCCCGAATGCGTCATTGCCGGAATATACCGGTCTTGTCGGGTCGCCCACCGTAGCATTGTAGATGGCCAGGCCGGACTGCGCATACCGGTTCTTGTTTATCGCACCCTTGGCGCTGAGGGTGATTTTCAGATGGTCGTCGAAGAAAGACGGGCTCAGGTTCAGGTTGCCGGTGTAGCGGGTGGCGTTGTCGGTCTTTACGATACCGTCCTGGTCGTAATAGCCGACAGATATTCTGAATGGGAAGTTTTTCGTGAAGCGGCCTGCAACGCTGAGGTTGTTGTCTGTTCCGAACGCAGTCCGGTATATCTGATCGTTCCAGTCTGTAAAACCGTTCGTCTGCCAGTCTCCGAGCAGGTCCGCGTGTCCTGCTTCAGCGGCTGTCTGCACGAACTGTTCCGGGGAGAGCATGTCGGCAGTCCTGGTCTTGTTCTGCAGGGAGAGGGTAGAGTTGAATGCGATGTCGAGCTTGTCCCCGCGGCCTTTCTTGGTGGTGATGATGACCACGCCGTTCGATGCACGCGAGCCGTAGATGGCTGTGGACGAGGCGTCTTTAAGAACCGTCATGGATTCTATGTCGGACGGGTTGATAAGGGAAAGGAAATTCGTCCCCATCCCGATGACCCCGCCGCTTTCGAGAGGCACTCCGTCGAGCACGATAAGAGGGTCGTTCGAGGCGTTGAGGGATGCCCCGCCCCTGATCCTGATGGTGCTTCCGCCTGTAGGCGATCCGCCTGAAGACGTAATCTGTACGCCGGACACTTTCCCGTTTATAAGCTGTTCCGGCGAAGATATGAGGCCTTCGTTGAAGTCATCGCTGTTGACTGCCGAGATGGAGCCTGTCATGTCTTTCCGTGTGGTCGTACCGTAGCCGATCACTACGGCGTCGGCAAGCAGTTCCGTGTCGGGGAAGAGCTGGATGTCGATGACGCCCCTGCCTCCGACAGCAGTCTCCTGCGTGGTGTAGCCGAGATATGAGAACACGAGTACGGCGTCCGAAGGCGCCTCTATTGAATAATGACCGTCAAGGTCCGTCACTGCACCTGTAGTCGTGCCGGAAATGACCACTGTCAGTCCGACAAGAGGGGTGCCTGTCTCGTCCGTAACCGTACCTGTGACCGTATTGACATCCTGCAATGCGGGAGCTGCAGAAGCCGTCACGGCCCAGACTGCCGGCAGGCAGACGAGAAGGATAGTTCTGAATGGATTTTTCATTGACTGATGTGTTATAGTGGTTTATAATGTTTTCGGGAATTTCCGGAACACAAAGGTATCCTGAATGCCGGGACGCCATTACCACAAATCGGACAAGATGTAATCCGAATCGGACAAAAAGAAAAAATCGTTATCTTTGACCTGGCCGCATATTGTCCTTTGACCTGCCATATAATGAAATGACACCAAATGAAAAACTGTCTTGTTACAATATTGTCCGCAGCCGCACTCTTTCTGCCGGCGCTGTGTCCCGGTGCGGAAAACGCATCCCTCCCGACAGGCTTTTACAGGCCGGCGGGAATGGAAAAGTATGATGACCCCGCTTATGCCGCGGTGCAGGACGGCAGCGGCTATGTGTGGGTAGGTTCGGAAACCGGGCTTTTGCGCTATGACGGCTGCCACGTACTCCGCTATCAGTACGATCCGGAAGATGCGCACAGCCTTTGCAACAATCATGTAAGTGCTCTCCTTTACTGCCCGGACTCCGGAAAGATGGTCGTCGGGACCGATACCGGAGTGTCTGTCTACGATTTTGCCGCGGACAGGTTTTCCACGATGCCGGCCTGCGGATACAGGCAGGTGAAGACCCTGCTCAGGGATGCCGATACCCTGTATATAGGGACTGTGGAAGGCGTAATGCGCTTCTGTCTGCCGGACGGGAATATCAGCGCGGATATGGAGCCGGATCCGGACTTCGTCATAGATGACCATATAGCCTGTGCCAGGAAAACCGGCGGAGGAATCTGTTTCGGTGGTTACGACTGTTTCTACCGCTATGACGGTTCTTCGGGAAAAATCGAAAAATTCTCTCTCGGGACGGAGCGTAAGCTGGTTCTGGATATTTTGGAAGACGATGAGGATCCCTCGAGGCTGTGGCTCGGGACAGAGCAGGGACTTGCCGATTATGACCTGCGCACCGGCAGGACCGGGATGCAGCTCGGGAATATCCCTGTAAAATATTTCTTCAGAAATGCAGGCGGCGGCCTGTGGATATGTACGGACAACGGACTTTTCATAAAGAACGGCGATGCCGTCGAAAGGTTCCGCCATTATGCCGGAAATGACAGCTCCCTGCCTGACAATGTGGTATGGGCCGTCTTCAAGGGAAAGGAAGACAATATTTTCATCTGCACCGATTCCGGCATAGTGATGCCGCGGATTTGCAGATACGGCGAATTCTGTCCGCTCCTTTCATTCACCGGCAGCGGAGAGGGCATGAATGTCGGGTCCATGGCTGTCGATCCGTCCGGCGGCCTTTGGCTCGGCGGAATGAACGGCCTTGTGATGCGGGACAAGGACGGCAAGGGCGGCCTGTGGTACAGGTCGGACCGGGGAAATCCGGGCAGGAGGCTGTCCCACAACAAGGTCCGGGATCTGTACGATGACGGCAGCGGCCTTTTCATAGCTTCCGACGGAGGATTGGACAGGCTCGGCTATTCTACCGGAGAAATAAGGCATTTCGACGTGTCCGGCCCTTCCGGGGAGGATTGTTCCACCTGGATGTACTGCATTGCGGAGGATGGATATGGCAGGCTGTGGGCAGGGTCTTTCGACGGTCTGCTGATGTTGGGAGACAGGAAAGGGCTTGCAGCCTCGCCGGGCGCGGAAGTCAGGGCCGCGATGAAGTTCGACCAGGGGTCCTCGCCGGCGATTTCCGGAAAATCGGTAATGGACATAGCCTTTGCGGACGGGTTCGGGGCTGTGCTTTCCAACGGAACGGTGGATTTTATCCGGTTTTCGTCCGGGGGGGGGTACGAAATATTATATGCCGGCCTGCCTGGCGGCCTTTATGCCACATCGTTGGCAGAAGACAGCGACAGGATATGGATAGGGACGAGCAAAGGCCTGTTCTGCCTGACTGCGGACGGAAAAGTCCGGCAGACGGAGGGTTTCGGGCTGCAGGCGGATGACGTCATTGTGGACGGAAGCCGTGTCCTGGCCGTCAGCGGAAAAAGCCTGTATATACTCGACACTGTCACCGGCGAATGGTCGCACTGTCCTTTCGGCAAGAGCCCGCTTTTCTGCGGGATCGCCGACGGTGACGGAACCGTGTATCTCGGCTCTGCGGACGGATATTTCAGGTCGGGCCCGGATATGCTGGACGGGACATCCCGGCAGCGCCCTGTGACCGTGACCTCGCTTTATGCCGACGGCCGTCGTATCCCCTTCTCGGATGCAGTGACACTCAGGCATGACCAGAATTCTTTCATTCTGGAGTATTCCTCTTTCGACTTTTCCGAAGAGGAGGAGAATTTCGTCTACAGGCTGGCCGGGTTCGATGACAGCTGGCAGTCCACTACGGAAAGCCGGGCTGTCTTTATCAATGTGCCCGGCGGGAAATACCGTTTCGAGACGGCCGTTGCTGCCGCAGACGGGGGCATGCCCGAATATGTGACCTCTTTCCCGATAAGGGTAAGGACTGTCTGGTATGCGACGCCATACGCCTGGGCGCTGTACGTCCTGGCCTTTTTCGGGCTCTGCGCCTGGGTGTTCTATTATCTCAGGATGCGGCATCAGCTGCAGATAGAGCATATGGAAAGGGACAGGGCGCTGAAAAGCGCGGATATGAAGACCGAGTTCCTGTCGAACGTGTCGCATGAGTTCAAAAGTCCGTTGAGCATCATCCTCGGTTTTGCAGGCAGGATGATAGCGTCGGAGTCCGATGCCTTGCGGACCAGGGAGCTGAATACGATCAGGCAGAACGCCGAGAAGATGCACCTGCTCCTGGACCGGATGATGCAGTTCAATGAGGACGGCCGCGGGACTTCGCTTTTTATGCCGTCGGCGACATCCCTGCAGGAGATGGCCCGGGCCGTTTTCGACAGATATGCCGATGTGTTCGCGCAGAAAAACATAAATGCGAGATTCGTGGCTGATGAAATCGGCTACATTTTTATGGTGGACAGGGTGAAAATGGAGTCCGTGCTGTCGAATTTTCTGTCCAATGCCTTGAAATTCACCCCTTCCGGCGGAAGCGTCCTGGTGAGTGTGACGGTGAGCGGGGAGACGGAAGACATGTTGTATGCCGACCTGAAGGTGGAGGATACCGGATGCGGGATCGCGGCCGGGGAACTGCCGCTGGTGTTCAACCGTTATTACCGCGCCCCGTCCGGCTACAGGGACAATCCCGGAGGCTCCGGCATAGGGCTCGCCCTCGTGAAGGAAATCGTGGAGCAGCACAAGGGAAAGGTCTGGGCCGAATCCGCACCAGGCAAGGGTGCTGCGTTTACGGTCAGGCTGTCGACGATGAAGGCGGATTCGTTTGTCCTGAAATCGGGAGTCAGGGAAGAGTTCTCTCTCCACAGCCTGTCGAACGTGTGGCAGCACGACCGGAAACCTATCATCCTTTTGGTGGAGGACAATGCCGATATCCGGGATTTCATCACGGCATCTCTCGGGAAGGACTATGTCTTCATATCGGCCGGGGACGGCAAGGCCGGTCTCGAAGCTGTCTCTAAGGAAAAGATCGATCTGGTGATCACCGACATAGCGATGCCTGTGATGGACGGACTGTCCATGAGCCGCGCCATACGCAATTCGCTCGCGACGGCTTTCCTTCCCATCATAGTCCTGACCGGAAAGAACGACGAGCGGACGGAGCTGAAGTCGTTCGAGTACGCCGATGCGTTTATTGCCAAGCCGTTCAGCCTGAACTACCTGAACAACCGTATCATACAGCTTCTGATAAAGCACGAGCAGTATCTGGCCAAGGTGCGCCAGCAGAAGATGCTGGAGCCTGCCGCCGTGGAGTCCGGAAAGTCGTATGACGAGGAGCTCCTGCAGAATGTGGTGGAGATAGTGAACAGGCATATCGGAGATCCGGATTTTTCCGCTTCGGCCCTCTGCGGGGAAAGCCGCTACGGCAGCAAGCAGATTTACCGCAGGATCAAGCAGCTCACCGGGCTCAGCATAGTGGAGTTCATCCGCGACACCCGCCTCCGGACTGCAGCCCGCTATCTGTCCCAGGGCAAGTTTTCCGTCACAGAGGTGATGTACAAGGTCGGCTTTACCACGGCATCCTATTTTTCAAGATGTTTCAAGGAAAAATTCGGAGTCTCCCCGTCGGAGTATTCTTCGGGCCCGGCTGCCGGAATCGGGGACAAAGAGCCTTCGCGGGGGCTTGGCGGTTCGGAATAAAATGATAAATTTGCAGCGCACGAAGAAAAATACGGATATGAAGAACATAAGGCCCCTGACGGGCAATGCGGACTCGAAAAAGGTGTACATCGAGACATACGGCTGCCAGATGAATGTCAATGACAGCGAAGTGATACTGTCGATACTTCAGGATGACGGGTATGTCCTGACGGACAATATGGGTGAGGCGGATCTGATACTGGCAAACACCTGTTCCATCCGGGACAATGCGGAGCAGCGCGTATGGGGGCGCATCGAACAGTTCCGCCTGCAGAAGAACCGCAGGCCGGGGGTGCTGGTCGGCATAGTGGGATGTATGGCGGAAAGGCTGAAAGACGGGCTTCTCGACAGCGGGGCGGTCGACATTGTGGCCGGTCCGGATTCGTACAGGTCGCTGCCGGAACTGCTCGCCGCCGTTACTCCGGATTCTCCCCAGATGAACGTAACCCTGTCTCATGAGGAGACTTACGGGGACATCACCCCCGTAAGGATGGACAGGAACGGGGTTTCTGCCTATATCTCGATAATGAGGGGGTGCAACAATGTCTGCTCTTACTGCATAGTCCCGTATACCCGTGGCGTGGAGCGCAGCAGGGATCCGCAGACGATTCTCCGCGAGGCGGAAGAACTGTTCGCCAACGGTTACAGGGAAGTGAGCCTGCTGGGACAGAATGTGGATTCGTACCTGTGGAAGGGGCCGGAAGGGCAGACGGATTTCGCCACCCTGCTCGCTATGGTGGCGCAGGTCAGTCCTGAACTCCGTGTAAGGTTTTCCACCTCCCACCCCAAGGATATAAGCGACGAAGTCATATACACTATGGCCGGGTACGACAATATCTGCCGGCATATCCATCTCCCGGTGCAGTCCGGAAGCAATGCGATGCTTGAGAAGATGCGCAGGAAATACACGCGGGAATGGTATCTGGAGAGGGTGGAGAAGATCCGCTCCGTGATGCCGGACTGTGCCCTGACCACCGATATCATCGCCGGTTTCTGCGGTGAGACACGGCAGGACCATCTCGACACGCTGTCCCTGATGGAAGAGGTGAGGTTCGACTATGCCTTTATGTTCCAGTATTCCGAACGCCCCGGGACGCTCGCGGCGCGGAAATACCCCGATGACGTGCCTCCCGAGGTCAAGACGGCCCGGCTGAACGAGATCATCGCCCTGCAGAACAGGCACAGCCTGGAAAGCAATGAAAAAGATGTAGGAAAGACGTTCAGGGTGCTTGTCGAGGGAGTGTCGAAGCGGAATCCCGGAGAACTATACGGCAGGACTTCCGGCAACAAGGTCTGCGTTTTTCCCGCGCAGGGACACAAGGCCGGCGATTTCGTGGAAGTGAAAGTCTTGTCCTGCACTTCCGCCACCCTTATCTCCGAGTGCGTCAGCGGGCAAAAAATTGTCGATTTATGGCAGCAGGAACAATAATAGCCTATTCTTTTTTCCTTCTCGTGATAGTCGGGACCATCCTCGTCATCATTACCGACGACGATGCCGATTCCGGCAGGAAAATAGCCTGGATACTGGTCGTGGCCCTCCTCCCGGCCATAGGCATCTTGGCCTATATAGTCTTCGGACTGAATCCGAGGCGGAATTCCAGACATGAGGAGTATTCCGGACTTTTTCACGAGGCTTTTGCAAAAATTTCCGGCAGCGACGCTTACGGAAAGCTTTTCGGAGAGAAGAACAGGGCTGCGATCCGCGAAGGTTACAGGGAACTTTCCGTCCTGCTTTCGCACAGCAACGGCACTACCGTTACCGACAGCAACAGTGTCGAAGTCATCACTTCCGGCAAACGCAAGTTCGAGGCTTTGGTAAATGACCTTGAAAATGCGAAAAGCCATATCCACATGGAATATTTCTATTTCAGGAAGGATACTGGCAGCAAACGCATCAAGGAAATCCTGATGCGGAAGGCCAAGGAAGGGGTAAAGGTCCGCTTCATCCACGAGAACATAGCCAATATCACCATCAGCCCGAGGTACTACAACGAGATGAAAAAGGCGGGCGTGGAAGTGGTCAAGTTCACCCGTCCGCGTTTCAGCCTGCTCAGGCTCAGTGCCATGCTCAACTATCGCGACCACCGGAAGATAGTGGTCATAGACGGCAGGATAGGCTATACGGGCGGGATGAATATCGGTGACGACTATTTCGTAAGGTGGAGGGACACTCACATGCGGATCACCGGGAATGCCGTCTATGCCCTCCAGTACAGTTTCTTGTATTCATTCGTCACTTCCGGCGGGAAAATCCCCAAGGCATCTGATGAATTTTTCCCTGCGCAGCCGTCGCTCCCGTCCGGCGGGAAGCTTGTCCAGATAGTTCCGGACCAGCCGGTGGACAGGTGGCCGATCCTGCAGATGGGGGCTGTGTGGACCGTGCAGCATGCCCGCAGCTATGTCTATGCCCAGACCCCTTACTTCGTTCCTCCCGAGCCTCTGCTCCAGGCCTTGAAATCTTCCGCCCTGAAAGGCGCCGACGTCAGGATTATGACCCCGCGCAAAACGGATATGATCTATATGACCCTGGCAAACAAGGCATATTACAGGGAGTGCCTCGAGGCCGGAATACGTATTTTCGAGAAAAAGGGCAGTTTCATCCATTCCAAGACCATAGTCTCGGACGATTATCTGTCCGTTATCGGTTCCGCGAATATGGATTACCGCAGTTTCCAGCTCGACTATGAAATCAACGCGTACATTTACGATGAAGAGACCGCAGCCGGCAACCGCCGTATTTTCGAAGCGGATCTCGGCGAGTGCGAGGAAATCACCCTCGAATCCTGGAACCGCCGGCCGTGGTACCTGAAGCTCTTCCAGTCCCTTGTCCGTCTTTTCGCACCTCTCCTCTGATTTGTTCGCGGGTATCGGGAAGGCGGTCAACGGGAGTCAGACTTCTACCCAGTGGATTTTCACGCCGCGGCGTTCCATGCCGCGGAACCAGGTCATCTGCCGTTTGGCGAACTGATGGATGGCGGTGGCGAGCAGTTTGCGCATATCTTCGTATCCGAGTACGCCTGTGAGGTACAGCGTGACGAATTTGTATTCGAGACCGTAATATATAAGGTCTTCCGCCGGGATTCCGCTGTCTATGAGCCTGCGGACCTCCTCCACCATCCCTTCTTCAAGCCTTGCGTCCAGCCGTCTGTCTATTCTGGCATTGCGTTCCTCCCTGCTGACAAGCGTCCCGATGAAGTACGTGTTCTTGGGCAGGCTGACAGTCCTGTTTACGGGATGCTCCTTTTCATATATGGCGATTTCAAGGGCCCTTATCAGCCTTTTCCTCGTGTCATAGTCCGTAGAATTGTGCAGCGGTTTCAGCGATGCAAGCATTTCTATCAGGGCAGGCGTGTCGATTTGCTCCAGCTCCTCCCTCAACCGCGGATTCGCCGGCACGTCCGGAAGCGAATACCCCATAGTCGCCGCTTCGATGTAGAGTCCCGACCCTCCGCAGAGCACGGGAATGTTCCCCCGCTCCCTTATCTCCGTCCAGACCTTCTCGAAATCCCGCTGGTATTCGTAAATATTGTATTTGCTCCCTGCATCGGCGATGTCTATCAGGTGACAGGGCACCTCTTCGTATTCGCACAGGTCTTTCCCCGTCCCGATGTCCATCCCCCTGTACACCTGCCTCGAATCCCCCGAGATGATTTCCGCCCGCATCCCCGCCGGTATCGCCCCCGCTTCCGCCATTTCCCGTATCTCCCCGGCAATCCTTACCGCATACGCCGTTTTCCCCGAAGCCGTCGGCCCGAGTACGCATACAAGGTCATACTGCCCGCCAATATACCGACGGACCACCTCTCCGATGTCTATCGTCTCTCCTTCCGGCAGCTCCGCCGGCGGCGGCACTCCTTTTTTTTCAACGGATCTATCCTTTGCCATCTCTATATAATGTCTTAGTATAAGAAACCGAAAGCCCAAAGCGGGATTTTGCGGAAAACTGCGGAATCTATGCCGTCTGCGGCGACATAGCCGTGAGGGTCATTCCCTATTTGGCTGAAATCCTTGTCCGGGCCCCCGACTTCGATGATGTATTTTCCGTCGATACGGAAATCTCCCGATTTCATCCCTCCGTATTCGATGGTGTGGCCGCTGCCTGCTGCCTGATTGCAGAAAAAGGTTTCTCTTAGTGTGCCTGTTTCCGGTGTCGCCGGAGAAAGCGCACACAGAAGATTCGGGTTGTCCAGCAGAATCTTGTCCGGCTTCTGCAGGCTGCTTGTCGAATGGAGATCGGCGAACAGTCTCCGGATAATATCCGCCTCTTCGAGATATTTCAGATACTTGAGTGTGGTGAGACGCTGGATGCCTGTATTCCTTGATATTTTGGCTATGTCCACTTCAAACGGCACAGAGCCGGCGATAATCTGGAGCAGGGCCTTTATCTTTCTGACATTTCCCGGTTCAACGCCTCTTAAAATAGTCAGTTCCGAATCGATCGTATAGTTTATGACGCTTTCGAGCCGGGATTCGTATGTCGCCTTGTCTTCAAAATAAAAAGGATAGCAGCCGGTCCGGAGGTATTGTCCGAAATACTCCAGAGGGCGGCATTTTTCCCTGATTCCGGCACATATCCCGGATGCGTCGGACAGCAGATCTTCGAGAGTAACGGCATCGAACCTGAGCCCTGTCTCGAAGCAGAGATATTCTCTGAACGACATTCCGGGCATTTCGTACTCTATCATCCTCCTCGACAGATCGGCTTTCCCGTCATTGATTTCCAAAAGCGAACTTCCGCTGACCACAACGTGCAGATGCCTGTAAAGATCGTAAATCTCTTTCAGTTCACGACTCCAGCCATCGTATTTGTGGATCTCATCGATGAAAAGATGTGTGCCTCCGATTTTGGAAAAACGCTCTGCTGTTTCCACTAATGTGTGGGTGGAAAAATAACCGGTATCGGCAGAGCAGTAGAGCACATGCCTGTCCCCTTCTGCAAACCCTGACTTTATTTTCTGCAAAATCAGCGTCGATTTTCCGACGCCTTTCGGCCCTTTGAGGCATATCAGTCTGCTGTCCCAGTTGATTCTGTTTGTGAAGTTTCTGACAAAATCCGTCGGGACTGTCCTGACGTACTCGTCATGCCGTTCAAAAAGCTTGTCCATACCCTTATCTTAACTTATCCAAAGGTAAGTGTTTTTTGCAGAAAACAAAAATATTCGGAAAATGTTTTTTATAAAAAACACTTCGACTCAAAAATGTTCTTTGCAAGAAACAAAAATCGGCTGAAATGACCTTCCCTGAAAAAGGTTGACACTTTTAGAGCGGTTCAACTAATATACTTTACATATTCACTGACTGGGTTTACAGCCGAAGAGTGCTGTTTTATTGCAAAAAGTTTCTAAATTTGCCGGTTCCGCAGGAGTGTGGAGCGGAAATTGCTGTGGGCCTGCGCCTGTGCCGGAAGCGGGCGGCAGGAGGCGGCTTTGACAAAGGGAAAGATTATGCCGAAAGCAAAAAGCAAAGTGGAGATAAAGAACAGGAGGGCGTCGTTCGACTATGAATTCATAGAGACTT
Organism: uncultured Bacteroidales bacterium; assembly: GCA_949295645.1. GTDB lineage: Bacteria > Bacteroidota > Bacteroidia > Bacteroidales > UBA932 > Cryptobacteroides. The sequence continues at coordinate 71,250 of CASFLY010000130.1, forward strand.
ACGTCGCCGGGATAGTGCTGACCGGTACCGAAATAAAATCCATAAGGGCCGGGAAGGCTTCGCTTGTGGATGCTTTCTGCTATTTCAACGGAGGGGAGCTCTATGTGAAGAACATGAATGTCGCCGAATACCACTGGGGCAGCTGGGGAAAGCACGACCCGCGGCGGGACAGGAAGCTGCTGCTGAAGAAAAAGGAGCTGGACAAGCTGCAGCGGGCGGTGAAGGAAAAAGGGCTGACGATAGTGGCGGTGAGGCTTTTTGTGGCGGACAACGGCTATGCCAAACTGGCTATATCATTGGCCCGGGGTAAAAAGGAATACGACAAGCGCCAGACCATCAGGGAGAAGGACCTCCGGCGCGAGATGGAGCGGATGTAGCTGCCGGCGGGATGCCCGCAATGCCGTGCCGGATAAGAATGGCGCAAATGCAAATACAAGGATTTAATTGAAAAAATATGGCAAAGAAAATTTCGACAGTCGGGATTCTGACTTCCGGAGGGGATGCCCCGGGAATGAATGCGGCGATCAGGGCCGTGACCCGTGCCGCAATATATAACGGATGGAAGGTAAAAGGCATATACAGAGGGTATGAGGGGCTGATAAACAATGAAATAAAAGACCTGACCACAGAAAGTGTCAGCAGTACCATCCAGAGAGGGGGCACGATCCTGAAGACAGCGCGTTCGCAAGAGTTTATGACGGAGGCCGGAAGGACCAAGGCTTACGAAAACCTCGTCGCAAACGGCATAGATGCCCTTATCGTCATCGGAGGAAACGGTTCCCTGTCGGGGGCGCAGGCTTTGGCCCAGGAACATGACATTACCTGTATAGGCCTTCCAGGCACCATCGACAACGACCTTTACGGGACGGATTCCACCATCGGTTACGACACTGCGTTGAACACCATAGTGGAATGTGTCGACAAGATCAGGGACACGGCCACTTCCCACGACCGCATCTTCTTCGTTGAAGTGATGGGCCGCGATGCCGGATTCCTGGCGCAGAACAGCGCCATTGCGGCAGGTGCGGAAGCCGCCATTATCCCGGAAGACCAGACAGACATCGACCAGCTTGAACAGTTCATCAGCAGAGGGGTGCGCAAGAGCAAGAACAGCAGCATCGTCATCGTGTCCGAGGCCAACAAGAACGGTGTCGGGGGAGCGATGCACTATGCCGAGAGGGTCCGGAAGGAATATCCCCAGTATGACGTCCGCGTGACTATCCTCGGGCATCTGCAGCGCGGAGGAAAGCCGAGCGCATTCGACCGGATTCTCGCCAGCCGTCTCGGGGCCGCCAGCATTGAAGCCCTTCTCGAGGGGCAGAGGAATATTATGATAGGCATTGCCAATGATCAGATCGTCTACGTCCCGTTCTCGAAAGCCATCAAGAAGGACAAGCCTATCGACAAGGAACTGATCAATGTCCTGAGTGTCCTCTCCATCTAATATTTTGCCGAATTGAAAATAATTGCTATCTTTGCGACCCCTATTTAGCGTAGGGATCGCAATTTTAGTATTAACCAATTAAAGATCAAGACAGTGGACACACAAAGTTACAAAACAGTATCGCTCAAAGCCGGCGATATCAAAAAAGAGTGGGTTCTCATCGATGCTACCGATCTGGTACTCGGACGTCTTGCTTCCCGCGTAGCCCTCATACTTCGCGGAAAGAACAAGCCAAGCTTCACTCCGCATATGGACTGCGGGGACAATGTCATCATTATCAATGCTGACAAGGTGAAGCTTACCGGGAACAAGATGACCGACAAGGTGTATGTCCGTCATACCGGCTATCCGGGAGGACAGCGCTTCACCACGCCGAAGGAGCTCATGAAAAAGAAGCCTACCGAGCTTGTAAGGATGGCTGTTAAGGGTATGCTTCCTAAAAACCGTCTTGGCGCCAAGCTCATCAACAACCTGTATCTCTATCAGGGAAGCGAGCATCCGCACCAGGCACAGCAACCAAAAACAATCAAGTTAAACGAAATTTAGACAGATGAAAGTAGTAAACGCCCTTGGAAGACGTAAATCGGCAGTCGCTCGTGTTTATGTCGTTGCCGGGAAAGGCAACATCGCTATCAATGGTCGTGAAATCGAGAATTATTTCAAAGATGACACGCTCCGTTATATCGTGAACCAGCCTTTCGAAGTCACCGGTACGACAGGACAGTTTGACGTGAAGGTCAATGTCGACGGAGGCGGACTCAAAGGTCAGGCAGAGGCTATCAGGCTCGGTATCGCCCGCGCTCTCAGCGAGATAGACAGAGAGGCCTATCGCCCTGCATTGAAATCCAACGGATTTCTTACCCGCGATGCACGCGAAGTCGAAAGAAAGAAACCTGGTCAGCCTGGTGCACGCAAGCGCTTCCAGTTCAGCAAACGTTAGTATTTGTCTGACGATTTACATTTATGTGCGGCCGGTAGCATAAATCCGAGGATCCGGAAGAGGATGTGAATCCCCGCCGGCTACCCAGATTTGAAAGGCTGCAGAAAATTCGGGAGACCGGCCATGGCCGCTACTCCGGATTGATGGAAACCACCGCGGACAATGCTCCGGAAACGGACGGAAAATGTCCCGGAAAGTAAAAACAAGTAAAACTTATTGAAAATGCCAAGAACAAATTTCCAAGAACTGCTCGACGCAGGTGTTCATTTCGGACATTTGGCAAGGAAGTGGAACCCTAAGATGGCTCCTTACATCTTCGACCAGAAGAACGGGATCCACATCATCGACCTGCACAAGAGCATAGTCAAGATAGACGAGGCTGCGAACGTGATGAAACAGCTTGCGCGTTCAGGACGCAAGATCCTGTTTGTAGCTACAAAGAAACAGGCAAAGGATATCGTGGCCGAGAAAGCCGCATCCGTAAACATGCCTTTCGTGACAGAAAGATGGCCGGGCGGAATGCTTACCAACTTCCCTACCATCCGTAAAGCTGTCAAGAAGATGAATACCATTGACAAGATGATTGAAGATGGTACTTTCGACACCCTTGCAAAACGTGAGCGTCTCCAGATCACCCGCCAGAGGGCCAAACTGGAGAAGAACCTCGGATCCATCAAGGATCTGACCCGCCTTCCGTCCGCACTTTTCGTAGTGGACGTACAGAAAGAGATGAATGCCGTAAAAGAGGCAAACCGTCTGAATATCCCGGTTATCGCAATGGTTGATACTTGCTGCGATCCTACTCCTATTGATTATGTGATTCCGGCGAATGACGATGCGGCTAAATCCATCTCCTATATCGTGGACGTACTCTGCGCAGCAGTGTCCGAAGGTCTGAACGAGAGGAAACTCGAAAAGGAAAAGGAAGTTCCGGAGCAGACCGATTCCCAGGCCCAGTCCGGAAAGAAGCTCCGTGCACGCAAGGCAAAGGCCGAGGAGACCGTAGAGGAAGAGCCGAAAGCCGCTGAGGCAGCTCCGGCAGAAGAGGTTCCTGCAGCCGCTCCGGCAGAGGCCGAGGTTCCGGCAGGGAAGACAGAAGCCGCCGAGGAAAAGGCCGAATAAGGTACTAACATTCTAAATTCTTGTGAATATGGAAATTAAAGCAGCTGACGTAATGAAATTGCGTCAAATGACCGGCGCAGGTATGATGGACTGCAAAAAAGCTCTCGTAGAAGCTGAAGGCGACTATGCAAGGGCGCAGGAAATCATCCGCGAAAAAGGCAAACTCGTGGCAGCCAAAAGGGCTGACAGGGAGACTTCCGAGGGTGCCGCCATCGCCAAGGTGGACGGAAACAAGGCTATCCTCGTGGCTCTCGGATGCGAGACCGATTTCGTAGCCAAGAACGAAGAATTCCAGGCTCTCGCAAACGCCATAGCAGATGCCGCCCTGACTCAGTTCCCAGCAGATGCAGAGGCTCTGAAAGCCTGCAAACTGGCAGACGGCAGGACAATCGAGGCCGCTGTTACCGAACAGACCGGAAAGACAGGCGAGAAACATTCCATAGCCTACTACGCCTGCGTTGAGGCTCCTTATATCTCGTCCTACATCCACAAGATCAACGGCAAGCTCGCAGCTGTCGTGGCGTTCAACAAGGAAATCCCTGCGGAAGCCGGCAAAGGCATCGCCATGCAGGTCGCCTCTATGAACCCGGTAGCAGTGAACAAGGAGTCCGTGGCTCAGAGCGTTATAGATAATGAACTCGCGGTGGCCGTAGAGAAGACCAAGGAAGAACTCGTGAAGAAAGCCGTGAACTCAGCTCTCGAGAAGGCCGGAATCAACCCTGCCCATGTCGACAGCGAGGATCACATCGCTTCCAACACTGCCAAAGGCTGGATTACCGCAGAGCAGGCAGACAAGGCCCGCGAAATCATAAAGACCGTGACGGCAGAGAAGTCCGCAAATCTTCCTGAGGCCATGATCAACAACATCGCCAACGGCCGTCTGAACAAGTTCTTCAAGGAGAACACCCTCGAAGAGCAGGAATACCAGATGGGAGACGGCAAGGTTTCCGTAAAGGACTACCTCGCTTCCGTCGACAAGGATGCCAAAATCATAGCATTCAAGCGTTTCTCCCTGAACGACTAATGATGTATCATTATAGAGCGGGTGGGTCAAAAGTCTCGGTCATTTCGTGACTTTTGACCCACCCGTTCTTTCCGTTTATCCCCATCGGTTTTTTGACGTGAGTCCGGCAAATCCCTTGTCCTGTGCGGCATGAATTCGTCGTACTGACGTCGGTTCAAGACATCATCAAGACATCATAAAGCGAACATAACATGTGTGGAATTACAGGGTACATCGGCACCAGGGATGCCTGGCCCATATTGATTGAAGGACTGAAGCGTCTGGAATACAGAGGTTATGACAGTGCCGGGGTCGCTCTCGTGAAAAAAGGGGCTATCTCGGTCTATAAGGCCAAAGGAAAGGTGGCTGATCTGGAAAATTCAGCAGCCGATAAAGACCTCTCCGGAACTGCCGGAATCGCCCATACGAGATGGGCGACGCACGGAGAGCCGAACACTGTCAATGCCCATCCTCATCTTTCTCCGTCAGGACGTCTGGCAATAGTTCATAACGGAATCATCGAAAACTACTCTACGATAAAGTCCAGACTTCAGGAAGAAGGCTATGTGTTCAGAAGCACAACTGACACGGAAGTTCTCGTGTACCTGATAGAATATCTGATGCAGAAGCAGGGTAAAAACCTTCTGGAAGCAGTCCAGTCTGCCTTGCGTGAAGTGATAGGAGCCTATGCCATCGCCTTGGCCGACCGGGACGACCCTGACATGCTTATAGCAGCCCGCAAAAGCAGTCCTCTCGTGATAGGAATCGGGGACGGTGAATTTTATGTGGCATCCGACGTCAGTCCCATTGCCGGCTACACGGACAGGGTGGTATATCCCGAAGATGAGGAAATAGCTGTCTTGCGCAGGGGCGTGCCTTTGAAAATAGTGAATCTGATGAATGAGGAATGCAGCCATGAGGTCAGACCCGTCCCCGAAAACATAGGCCTTACCGGCAAGGAGGGATTCCCTCACTTTATGCTCAAGGAAATATATGAGCAGCCGGACTGTATCGTGGACTGTATGAGAGGCCGTGTCGATACCTCGCTCGGAACCGTGAGACTGTCTGCCGTGACCGAAAATGCGGAAAGGCTTTCGACGGCAAAGCGTTTCATCATCGTGGCCTGTGGCACATCCTGGCATGCAGGACTTATCGGCAAACAGTATCTCGAAACCTTCTGCCGTGTCCCTGTCGAGGTTGCCTATGCCTCGGAATTCCGATATTCGAATCCGGTTATCGACGACAGCGACGTGGTTATTGCCATATCCCAGAGCGGAGAAACTGCCGACACCTTGGCTGCCATAGAACTCGCCAAAAGCAGGGGCGCCTTTATCTACGGTATATGCAATGTTGTCGGTTCAAGCATTGCAAGGGCCACTGACACAGGGTCTTACATCCACGTTGGGCCGGAGGTCGGTGTCGCTTCCACGAAAGCGTTTACAGGTCAGGTGGCTGTATTGCTTCTTCTGGCCCTCAATCTTGCCGAAGTAAAGGGGACTATGAAGCCCGAGGCGTACCATTCCACGGTAAAGGCCCTGTTGGAAATTCCTGATAAGATGCGTGAGGTCCTGAAATCGGATAAAGGCATCGCAGAGCTGTCCAGAACATTTACCTATGCTCATAATTTCATCTATCTCGGACGCGGTTTCTCCTATCCCGTGGCCTTGGAGGGAGCCCTGAAACTGAAGGAAATCTCGTACATCCACGCCGAGGGTTATCCTGCAGCCGAAATGAAGCATGGCCCTATAGCGTTGATAGATACGGAAATGCCTGTGGTTTTCATAGCTACGAAGAATACAATGTACGAAAAGATACTGAGCAATGTGCAGGAAATCAAGGCAAGAAAGGGACGGGTACTTGCGGTCGTGACTTCGGGAGACAAAGTCATAAGCGCTGTGGCGGACAATGTACTGGACGTTCCGGAGACCTTGGAATGTCTTGACCCGCTTTTGGTCTCTATCCCGCTCCAGCTTCTCGCTTATCATATCGCCGTGTGCAAGGGCAAGGATGTCGACCGTCCGAGGAACCTTGCGAAAAGCGTTACTGTGGAATAGCCCGGCTGTTCCTGATCTTTGTTACGGAAAAGCCGGTTGGCCGAGTGACCTTGACATATTCCTGCTGCTGAAGCCGCGTGACGGAAGTTATTTCAGGAATCTGCGGATCAGACGCAGTTTTGCGGGCGTATATGGCTGGTATCTCATAGGCAGGTCGAGCCATACGGGCTTGTCCACTATGCTTTTCAGATGGGAAAAGGTCTCGAAGCCGAACTTCCCGTGGTAATGTCCCATTCCGCTTTCCCCGACTCCGCCGAACGGAAGGGTCTCGGAGGCAAGGTGGATAATGGTGTCATTGATGCAGCCGCCCCCGAAATGCAGCCTGCGCAGCAGATCTTTTCCGGTACTTTTGTTCCCGGTGAAGATATATGCGGCAAGCGGCCGCTCGTGGCTTTCCACATAGCGGACGGCGTCATCGGGATTCCCGTATGTCAGTACAGGCATCAGAGGGCCGAAGATTTCCTCCTGCATTATTTTCAGGGCGTCTGCCGCATAGCGCCCCTCTGAAGACAGGGCGGCGATGTCCCCGAGTCTGATTACCGTCGGGGAAATCCGCAGGCTGTTGTCGTCCGTATCTCCTCCGAACACGCATTTGTCCCGTACCTGGCCTAAAATCCCGCAGAGCCTGTCGAAATGCTTCCTGTTGATGATTTTCCCGTAGTCGGGATTGGAGAGCGGATCCAGTCCGAACATCCCGAGAATCTCCCGCTTGCAGGCTTCTATGAACCTGTCGCAGATATCCTCGTGTACCAGGACATAGTCGGGCGCCACACAGGTCTGCCCGCAGTTCAGGTATTTGCCGAAGACCGTCCTGGCGGCAGCCGTGCCGATGTCGGCGGAAACATCCACTATCACGGGACTTTTCCCTCCAAGTTCCAGTGTCACCGGAGTCAGATGCTCTGCAGCCTTTGTCATGACGAGTTTCCCGACAGACTTGCTGCCAGTGAAGAATATATAGTCGAACTTCTGTTCCAGAAGATCCGAATTGACATCCCTCCCGCCTTCGATGACGCTTGCATATTCTTCAGGGAAGACCTTTTCCACGAGCCTTTTGATTACCGAAGAAGAAGCAGGCGAATATGCGCTCGGTTTCACGACGGCCGTATTCCCTGCAGCTATTGCGCTGACAAGAGGCGAGATGCAGAGCAGGAAAGGATAGTTCCACGGACTCATTATCAGGACATTGCCGTAAGGCTCCGGCATTATTGCGCTCCGTGCCGGGAATTGTGCCGGCGGTGTCCGTACTTTCCGCACCCTGCTCCAGCGTCCGATGTTTTTTATGGCGCAGCCGAGTTCGGAAAGCACCATCCCTATTTCGGTCATATATGCTTCCGTGGCGCTTTTCCCCAAATCCGCCTTCAGAGCCGCTTCGATTTCGCCTTCCATCTCCACGACAGTTTCGCGCAGCCTTTTCAGGCATGCCGTCCTGTATGGTACGGAAAGAGTCCTTCCGCTGCGGAAGAACTCTCTTTGCTTTTCCAGTATCTGTCCTGTCATGTCCTCTGCCGGATTTTTACCCGCGGTTTCAGAATGCCTTGAACCCTACGGCCTGTTTTACGAGGGCGAGGGTGGCGGCTGCACTGGCCCGTGCTTTCTCACGGCCGGATGCCACGACTTCCGACAGGTAGGATTCGTCGTTGTATATGGCATCTATCCTTTCCCTGATGGGCAGGGTCACCTTGCATATATCCGCCGCAAGCTGCTTTTTCAGGTCCCCGTAACGGATCGAACAGTCATTCCACTTTTCCGTGAAATAATCCACCGTGGACCGGTCCGAAACAAGCCCGAGCAGGGTGAACAGGTTCGCTATCACCTCCGGCATCGGAGAATCCGGCTCTGTCGGGCCTGAATCCGTCACTGCCTTCATAACCTTTTTGGTAATCGTCTTTTCGTCATCGTAGAGGTAGATGCCGTTCCCGTTGCTCTTGCCCATTTTCCCGCTGCCGTCCAGCCCCGGAACCTTGACGGCCCCGCCGGTAAACACAAGGTTGTGCGGCTCCGGGAAAATATCGGCCCCGTACATGTTGTTGAACCTGCGGGCGAATACGCGTGCGAGTTCCAGATGCTGTTCCTGGTCCTTGCCTACCGGAACCCATTGCGCCCTGTGTATCAGGATGTCCGATGCCATCAGTACCGGATATGTCAGGAGCCCTGCATTCACATTGTTGGGATTTTGCCGGACCTTTTCCTTGAAGGTTACGGTCCTTTCCAGTTCCCCGACGTATGAAATCATATTCAGAAGTACGTACAGTTCGCTTATTTCCGGCACGTCGCTCTGGATGTAGATCGCCGACTTCTCCGGGTCGAGTCCCGCCGCAAGGTATTCGGCAAGGATGGTCCGTACACTCGAATGGAAATCATCCGGATGCGGGTGCGTGGTCAGCGAATGCAGGTCCGCGATGAAAAAGAAACACCTGTAGTCATCCTGTATCTTTACGAAATTCTTCAGCGCTCCGAAATAGTTCCCCAGATGGAGATGTCCTGTGGAGCGGATTCCACTCAAAACCGTATCCATAGCCCTAATCTTTCATATTTGCCATTGCCTCGCGGATTCTGGCTTCGATTTCGTCCGCCAGTTCCACATTGTCGGTAAGAAGCTGTTTCACGGCTTCACGCCCCTGCGCCAGCTTCGCATCCCCGTAGCTGAACCATGAGCCGCTTTTCCTGATGATGTCGAACTCTACCCCGAGGTCGATGATCTCGCCTATATGCGAAATCCCTTCGCCGAACACGATGTCGAATTCTGCTTTCTTGAAAGGCGGGGCCATCTTGTTCTTGACTATCTTCACCCTGGTCCTGTTGCCGAGAGCCTCTTCCCCGTCCTTGATCTGGGTCGTCCTGCGCACGTCCACACGTACCGAGGCATAGAATTTCAGCGCATTCCCGCCCGTGGTCGTCTCCGGATTCCCGAACATCACACCGATCTTGTCCCTGAGCTGGTTGATGAAGATGCAGCAGGTGTTGGTCTTGCTTATGTTCGCGGTAAGTTTCCTGAGGGCCTGGCTCATAAGACGCGCCTGGAGCCCCATTTTGGAATCTCCCATCTCACCCTCGATTTCGGCCTTTGGCGTCAGTGCAGCCACGGAGTCGATGACTATTATGTCGATGGCCCCGGAGCGGATGAGGTTGTCCGCGATTTCGAGGGCCTGCTCTCCGTTGTCAGGTTGCGATATCAGCAGCGTCTCGAGATTTACCCCGAGATTCTTTGCGTATGTCCTGTCGAATGCGTGTTCCGCGTCTATGATGGCAGCGATTCCGCCCTGTTTCTGGGCCTGCGCTATCGCGTGGATGGCAAGAGTGGTCTTGCCGCTGGATTCCGGTCCGAATATCTCTATGACACGTCCCCTCGGATATCCTCCGATGCCCAGTGCGTGGTCGAGGGCTATGGAACCGCTCGGAATCACGGAAACTTCCCATTTAGGCTGATCCCCCAACTTCATAATCGTCCCCTTCCCGTAATCTTTCTCGATCTTGTCGATGGTCGCCTGCAGCGCTTTCAGTTTTGCAGCGTTCACATCGGCCGTTTCCTTTTCAACTTCTTTAGCCATAAATGTTTGTCTTTTAATATTTTTAATTTGTCAGACGGCCCCGGTCTTTCCGGGGCAATATCATACAAACATACGAAAAAAATATTAAGTTTGTTGAAAATTTAGGCAATGAAGATAAAATTACTCGGCAAGACGCCTGACGATCTCAAACGGATAGTGGAGGAGGAAGGACTTCCTGGCTTTACGGCAAAGCAGATAGCCAGATGGATGTATGTCAGAAAAGCCGTGTCGATAGAGGAGATGACCGACATTTCGAAGGCCGGACGGGAGAAACTGGCGGAAAAATACGAAGTGGGGGTGACAGGATACGCCTCTGCGGCAGTGTCCCGTGACGGTACGAAAAAGTATCTGTTCCCGGTGTCGCCCGGGGAAAACGGCGGATCGGGCCAGGCTGCCGTTGAGGCCGTTATGATTCCGGACGGTGACCGTGCCACGCTCTGCGTATCGTCGCAGTCCGGGTGCAGGATGGGATGCAGGTTCTGCATGACCGGACGCCAGGGTTTTCACGGACATCTCCGGACAGAGGAAATCCTGTCCCAGTTTCTGGCCATAGACGAGGCCGGCAGTCTGACCAATGCCGTGTTTATGGGAATGGGGGAGCCTTTAGACAACTATGACAATGTCATGCGGGCCATCGAAGTGCTCACCGCCGACTGGGGTTTTGCCTGGAGTCCGAAAAGAATAACGGTTTCCACCATAGGCGTGATTCCGGCCTTGAAAAGGTATCTGGACGAAAGCAGATGCCATCTTGCCGTCAGCCTGCACGATCCTTTTCCGGAGGAGCGGCTTTCGATAATGCCTGTCGAGAAAGCCTGGGGCATCGGAGAGATTGTCGGGCTGATCCGCCGGTACGATTTCTCTGGACAGAGGCGGGTCAGTTTCGAATACACGATGTTCGCCGGCTTCAACGATTCCGTCCGCCATGCGGATGCCCTGATCAGGCTGCTGAAAGGTCTGGAGTGCAGGGTAAACCTTATCCGCTTCCACAGGATTCCGGACTTCCCGTACGACTGTTCCCCAGACATCATGATGAAGCGTTTCCAGGAAAGGCTGAACAATGCCGGAATCACAGCCACCATAAGGGCTTCCCGCGGTGAGGACATCCTGGCCGCCTGCGGTATGCTGGCCGGCCGGTTCCGGGACGGAAAATGACGGAGAGGCATTGCCGGTACCGATTTTTTCGTATTTTTACCGTCGCCAGCCTTCCGTAGAAGTTTTACAGAGCCATGCACAGGATATTGTCCCTAATATTATATCTGCTTCCGGTGCTTTTCTGCACCCCGGTATCGGCGCGTCCCGGCTCCGGGCCTGCATCGCCGTCCGGAAATACGGCCCGGACAGCTTCTCCGGCAAAGCCGCTTTCCGTGCGGTCCTATCCGATGAGTGCGGGCGACTCCATAGCAAAGGCCGGAATCAGGGCGAGGATGGACAGTATCCGCAGCCACAGGCCGACGGTGGCTTTGGTCCTGAGCGGCGGAGGGGCGAAAGGGGCCGCCCAGATAGGGGTGATGGAGTACCTCGAATCTGTCGGCATGCCGATAGACATGGTCCTGGGCACGAGTATGGGAGGCCTCATAGGAGGCATCTACGCACTCGGCTACACGGCGCACCAGATAGATTCCATAATCAGGACGATAGACTGGAATGCGGTGATGAGCGACGCCTTGCCGAGGGAATACATTTCCTATGCGGAGTCGGTGTACAAGGAAAAATATGTCCTTTCCGTGCCGTTCTACTATGACCCCGACTACTATAAGACCGTTGTCGAAGACGAGATGAGATACGTCGATACCAAAAGGCATGAAGAAGACCGGATACTGCTCGGGGCGGATGCAGGGAAGCCGCATCATGATTTCCTCAGGGACAACATCATAGGCAGTCTGCCGTCGGGCTATATCTTCGGGCAGAACGTGTACAATATCATAAACAGCCTGTCGGTGGGGTATCAGGACAGCCTGAATTTCGCCGACCTGCCTCTCCCGTACGTCTGCGCCGCTACGGAAATGGTCACAGGTACGGCAAAATACTGGCTCAGCGGGAGCTTTGCGGCAGCCATGCGTTCCACGATGTCCATCCCCGGGGTCTTCGCGCCGGTAAAGATGGACGGGATGGTCCTGGTGGACGGAGGTATGAGGGACAATTATCCTACGTCTCTGGCCCGCGAACTCGGGGCGGACATCGTCATCGGAGTGGAAGTGTCCTCCAAACCGAAACAGTACAATGAAATCAACAATATAGGCGACATCATCAGCCAGGGGGTGGATATGCTCGGGCGTTCGGTGTACGAATACAATATGAACGTCGCTGACATAAACATCCATACCGACCTGCCCGAATTCGACATGATGAGTTTCGACCGGAAAAGCATCGACACCATCATCCGCAGAGGCTATCGGGCCGCGGCCGGGCGCCATGACGAACTTATGGCCCTGAAAGCCCTTGCAGGCAAGGATTCCTTGGTGCTTTACAACAGGAAGGCTGTCGACATCAATGCCCGTCCGGTCACGGTGTCCGGGGTGGAGATCCGCGGGGTGAGCGAAAAGGAAAAGGCCATCCTGATGCGCAGGATCGACATAGAACCCGGAGACAGCGTAAGCAGAAAGGATGTGGAACACATGGTGGCGGAAATTTTCGGAACCCAGTGCTACGATTACGTGACATACGAGATGGAAGGGACAGGCGAGCCTTTCCACCTGGTTATCAACTGCAAGCCCGGCCCGATCCATCAGCTCGGCGTAGGACTGAGGCTGGATTCGGAAGAACTTGTATCGGTCCTTCTCAACGTGGGGCTCAATGCACACAGGCTTCAGGGGTCGAGATTCGATTTTACGGGACGCATAAGCGTGAATCCGTATTTCCGCTTCCATTATTCGTATGACGCGCCCAAGATGCCGACCATGAACGCCACGGCCTCCGTCCGGTGGACGGACCTGAATTTCCTGACCTTCCTGGACCAGTCCGCGGCCAAGTTCAATATGAGCTATCTGAATGTGCGGGAGGAGTTTTACCTGTCGAATCTCAAATGGTCGTTTCTCGACCTGAATGTCGGGATCAGAAACGATTTCTTCAATGTCCGTTCCCTGCTGTCCTCTGCCGAGATCCCCGGCGACTATGATCTGGACCAGCTCAGGAACGACTATGTCTCCCTGTTCCTGAACACCAGGAGCGTGACTTTCGATGACGGGTATTTCCCCTCCAAAGGCTATTCTGCAGGGATTTCATACGCCTGGACTTTCGCCGGTTTCCCGCACAGGTTCAACAATTTCCACTCCGCCCAGATCGACGGCAGGTTCGTGATTCCGGCAGGCCGTGTCTTCGCGTTCATCCCGTCCGTGAACTGCCGCTTCCTGTTCGGCCGGAACATCCCGCTTCCGTACATCAATGCCATGGGAGGCAGTATCCCCGGCAGGTATGTCGACCAGCAGATTCCGTTCGTGGGGATCAACGACATCTCCACGATGCGCAACATACTGACCGTTTTCAGGACCGACTTCCGTTTCCGTGCGGCAAAAAACCATTACATTACGGGAATCGTCAACTATGCGAGGGACTGCGACGGCTTTGCGACCTATACCGAGGGTCCCGGGTATTTCGGGGCGGGGCTCGAGTATTCGTTCGATGCCGTTTTCGGTCCGGTCTCGGCCGACGTACACTGGTCGGGCCTGTCGAAGAAGGTCGGCTTTTACATAAACATCGGGTACTTTTTCTGATTATCGGCGTATCCCGGATTTTTAGGACAGTTTTATATGGAAATGAACAGAGCCGCTGACGGCAGCGGAACAGACGACGGCAGACCGGTCGGGGACAATGATGCGCTGCTGCTCCGTATCCTGGACCGGATGCGGATGCAGTGCGCAAGGCGGGAATACTGCGAAACCGACATAAGGAAAAAGATTGCAAGGGAGCTCGGCCCCGGGCAGTGCCCCGGCATTGCATCCGATATTGTCGACCGGATCATAGCATCCCTGAAAAACGACGGATATATCGACGATTTCCGGTACAGCCGGGCCTTTGCACGCGACAAATCATCCATTTCAGGCTGGGGACGGCTGAAAATCAGGCACAGCCTTGCGGCAAAAGGCATAGACAGGGACTGTATCGCTTCCGCTATGGATGAAATAGAGGACGGCGCGGGCATGGAGAAGCTGGAGAAAGCCCTGGAAGCCAGGGCGAAAAAACTGAAGGATGACCCTTACCGCAAGTTCCGGCTGCTGAAATTCGCACTGAGCCGCGGATTCTCTTACGACGAGGTCAGTGATATGGTTGACAAGGTATTGGAAGAAAATTAAATTCGACGATTATGACAGAATACAGGAAACTCACGGGCGAGGAAATCCTCCGGCTTCAGGCGCAGATGTGTTCGGCGTCCGACTGGAACGACATCGAAGTGGCTGAAGGTTTTTCCCCCGACTATGTATATTATACCCGCTTCTCGGGAAAGGTGAGGCTCGGGCGTTTTACCAAGGAATTCGGAATGGCCGGCGGAATCAGGAAACATTCGGGCCTGTACCACACGACTCTGCACAATGTCACCGTCGGGGATGACTGCTGCATAGAGAACGTGAAGAACTATATCGCGAACTACGAGATCGGCCACGATTCGTTCATCGAAAACGTGGACATCATCCTGACCGACGGGCTCAGCAGTTTCGGCAACGGGGTCGAGGTGTCTGTCCTGAACGAGACCGGAGGCAGGGAAGTGATGATCCATGACCATCTTTCAGCCCAACAGGCCTACATTATGGCCCTTTACAGGCACAGGCCGGCTCTGGTGGCCGGTCTGAAGCGGACAGTCGGGAACTATGTGGCCTCGGTCACATCGGACAGAGGCACCATCGCCCCGAACGTGACCATTGTGGATGCCGGCTACATAAAGAATGTAAGGATAGGGGAGTACTGCAAGATAGAAGGGACATCCCGCCTGAAAAACGGCAGCATAAACAGCAACCGCCACGCTCCGGTACACATCGGGGTGGGCGTCATAGGTGACGATTTCATCATCTGCAGCGGGGCTTCGGTCGAGGACCGTTCCACCATTTCAAGATGTTTCATAGGCCAGTCCTGCCATATAGGGCACACCTATTCTGCATCGGACTCCCTCTTTTTCAGCAACTGCCACGGGGAAAACGGCGAGGCCTGCGCCATCTTTGCCGGCCCGTTCACCGTCACCCACCACAAGTCCACCCTCCTGATAGCCGGAATGTTCTCATTCATGAATGCCGGCTCCGGTTCAAACCAGAGCAACCACATGTACAAGCTGGGGCCTATCCACCAGGGAATCATGGAACGCGGCGCCAAGACGGCTTCCGACTCGTATCTGCTGTGGCCTGCGAAGGTGGGGGCCTTTTCCTTAGTGATGGGGCGTCATGTCTCGCACCAGGACACCTCCGATCTGCCGTTTTCCTATCTTATCGAGCAGCAGAACACTTCCTACATTTTCCCCGGAGTGAACCTGCGCAGTGTCGGCACCATCCGCGATGCCCAGAAATGGCCCAGGAGAGACAGGCGCACCGACCCTGAAAAACTGGACTGCATCAACTACAATCTCCTGAGCCCGTACACTATCCAGAAAATGTTGAACGGCAGGTCCATCCTTCAGGATCTTGTGAAGGTCTCCGGCGAGACTTCCGACACCTATTCGTACCAGAGCGCGAAAATCAAGAATTCGTCGCTGCGCAAGGGTCTGATGTTCTACGATCTGGCGATCAACAAGTTTTTCGGGAATTCCCTGATAAAAAGACTGGAAACCGTCCCTGACGGCAATATCGAAGCCATAAAGGAGAGACTGCGTCCGGATACTCCTGTCGGAACCGGACAATGGGTGGACATTTCCGGTCTCATCGCCCCTAAATCGGCTGTGGATGCCATTATAGAGGATATCGAAAACGGCATTATCACTGATGTCCGGACCCTGAATGCGCGGTTTATGGAAATCCATTCCAACTATTATACTTACGAATGGACCTGGGCCTATGAACGCATGATGGATTATTACGGCCTGAATCCCGAGAAAATCACCACGCAAGACATCATCTCCATCGCATTGAAATGGAAGGAATCCGTCGTCACTCTCGACAAAATGGTTTACGAAGACGCCCGCAAGGAATTCTCCCTTTCCGCAATGACCGGCTTCGGAGCTGACGGGGATATCGATCAGAGAACGCGTGACTTCGAGGAGGTTCGGGGCGGGCTATTCGATTCGAATACTTTTGTGAAGGCGGTGTTGGAGCATATACGCGTTAAGTCTGCCCTGGGCGACGAATTCCTGGCCCGGATGCGGGATAACGGGTAAATTGCGGCGTTGTCGGCGGAGGCGTGTCGGTCATTTACGGGAGTAAACTCCCTTCCACGCCTCCTTGACGGCCTTGCACTTCACCCGTTCTGCCGCATCCGGCGGGAGTATGATAATGAGTGAATGCTGCGTTGACCCGCTCTGCCGCATCCGGCGGGGTATGATAAGAGGTAAATGTTGCGTTGACTCGCTCTGCAGCATCCGAGTGGGTGATAAAAGGTAAATTGCCGCATCCGGCGGGGGTATGATAATGGGTAAATGCTGCATTGACCCGCTCTGCCACAAGAGGGGGGAAATGCGGGGCTGTCAGAAGCGGGAGCGGATGTTGTAATGGTTGCGGTCGGAACTGCTGCGGGAGATCATTTCGGCGATGAAGCCGGAGAGGAAAAGCTGGATGCCGACGATGAGGGCGACCAAGGCGAGGTAGAACAGCGGCTGGTCCGTCACCGGGCGGAATCTCAGGCCATGGGCCTGCGAGACGAGCTTGTCGATGATGAGCCACAGGGCGATAATGCCTCCGGCAAGGAATGTCAGAGTGCCGGTGAGCCCGAAAAAGTGCATCGGTTTTTTTCCGAAAGTGCTCAGGAACCACAGCGAAAGCAGGTCGAGGAAGCCGTTCATAAAACGGCTTATGCCGAATTTGCTTTTCCCGTATTTCCTTTTCTGGTGGTGCACCGGTTTTTCGGTGATTTTGCAGAAGCCTGCATTCTTGGCGAGATAGGGGATGTACCTGTGCATTTCCCCGTACACCTCGATGTTTTTCACCACCTCGTTCCGGTAGGCTTTCAGCCCGCAGTTCATGTCGTGGAGCTTCAGTCCGGTGATCAGCCTTGCGGTAGCATTGTACAGCTTGGAGGGCAGGTTCTTTGTGAGCTTGTTGTCCTTGCGGTGCTGTTTCCAGCCCGAAACCAGGTCGTAGCCCTGCTCTGTTATCATCCTGTACATTTCAGGTATCTCCTCGGGCGAATCCTGCAGATCCGCGTCCATCGTCACCACGACCCTTCCCTGCGCTGCCTCGAAACCGCAGTACAGGGCTGCGGACTTGCCGTAATTCCTCCGGAAGGATATCCCGCGGATACGGCTGTCGGAGGATGCCAGCTCCAGGATTTTCTCCCACGACCCGTCACGGCTTCCGTCATCGACCATAATAAGCTCGTAGTCATAGTGTTCCCTGTCCATCACCTTTGAAATCCAGGCGGTGAGTTCCGTCAGGGACTCCACTTCGTTGTAGATGGAAACCACTATTGAAAGGTCTTTGGTAAACTCCTGTGCCATAATGTTATTGCTCGTTATTCTTCATAAAGTCGGCAAACGGGTCTCTGCGCGGGATGGAGCGCGACAGTATGGCCGACAGGACTACACCGTACAGCCAGCTGTAGATCAGCGTGGAAAAAAACATAATCTGCGGATAGGAATCCTCGATGTACTGCAGGGCGGTGCGTGTGTTGTTGTCCATTCCGGGGCCGTACATTTCATAAAGCAGGTCCATCTGTGTGGAAACCGTTTCCGGAGCGATGAAAAGCACGTCGGAAAGCATGGCGGCGGAAAAGATCAGGCTGGATGTCAGGGCCAGGAGCCGCCCGTATTTTGCCGTGGAGCGGTTGTCAACGCCATCGTATTGTCTGACAAGCCGTTCCATCAGGAATTTCATTATCCAGATACATCCTGTGAACTGGACGAGCCAGACGATACCGTTGAGGACTGCCGTACCTGCCGAGACCGTCCCGGCCGACGTGAGGTACTGGGAGACAAGACGGCAGGCGGCGGTGAAAAGTCCGAGGACCAGGCCGTTTTTTGCGGCCTTGTTCCATAATATTTTCGATGAAACGGGGTTGTTCATAAAAAACAGGCGGTAAGTCGGCGCAAAGATAGAAAAAAAATTGTACCTTTGCGTCCCTGTATGAAATTAAGGAATAACAACATTGACCATTATGATAAACGTAACATTTCCTGACGGTAGCGTGAAGTCCTGCGAGAAAGGCGTTTCCGCTTATCAGATAGCCCAGGGCATCAGTCCGAGGCTTGCATCAGAGGTGCTTGCAGCAGCAGTGAAATTCGATGACGACGCTACGGGAAAGACTGTTATATACGATCTCGACCGCCCTCTCGAAGGGAACTGTTCCCTCAGGCTTCTGAAATGGGAGGACGATGAGGGGAAACAGGTGTTCTGGCATTCTTCGTCCCACCTGATGGCGGCGGCTCTGGAGAGCCTGTATCCGGGCGTGAAGTTCGGAATCGGGCCTGCCGTGGAAAACGGGTTCTACTATGACGTGGATCTCGGCGACAGACAGATTACCGAGGCCGATCTCAAGGCTGTGGAGGACAAGATGATAGAACTTGCCCGCACGAAGGAGCCGTTTATCCGCAGGGAAGTGCCCAAGGCCGAGGCCCTGAAGACTTTCCGGGAAAAGGGGGACGAGTACAAGTGCGAACTGATCGGCGACCTGGAAGACGGTACGATCACTTTCTATACGAACGGCGATTTCACCGACCTCTGCCGCGGCCCTCACCTGAA
>CASFLY010000131.1 GCA_949295645.1 uncultured Bacteroidales bacterium
ATATACACCCGACAGAAACGCCGACGGCAGCATCAGGGATGAAAATTCATACCACCGGCTTTACGAAGACCTGAAAGAGAAGTTCGATGAGCAGACGCACAGGCACGCCGAGGAAGTCAGCCGCCTGAACAGCGAAATCGCCACTCTGAAAGGGTATATCGCCACCCAAAAGGATCTCATCGACACGAAAGATGAAATCATTTCCATGCTCCGAAATATGAACCGGGGGTGAGGGAGTTTTGTTGATAAAAAGAAGAGGTGCCAAGCAGAATCGAACTGCTGTACATGGTTTTGCAGACCATTGCCTAACCACTCGGCCATAGCACCTTGTATGCAACCTTTATAAGAACTCTTTTTCTCAAAAGGATTGCAAATATAAGCCTTTTTCCCGAATCCGCAAAATTTATTTCATGGAAGCGGTCCTGATGCGGTCTTCACATACGGCAGGATCTGCGGTCTGCCGCATTTCCGCCGTCTCTCTACTCGACGTACAGCAAAAGCCCCTTGAGATATTCCCCTTCCGGATGATAGATGTTCACGGAATGGTCCGCAGGCTGGTTCAGCCTGTCTAAAATCCTTACACTGCGGCCGGTCTGGGCGGCGGCGGAAAATACTGCCAAGGCAAACATCTCCTTGTCCACCACCTGGGAACAGCTGAACGTAAAGACAAGACCTCCTGGGGCTACTTTGGATATCGCGGCGGCATTCAGTCGCTGATAGGCCCGCAGAGCATTTTTCAAGGCACCTCTGTGCTTGGCAAAGGCAGGAGGATCCACGACCATAAGGTCGAACTCCCCCTCCGGTACGGATTTGAGATAATCCAGTGCGTCACAGCACAGACCTTCGTGCCGGGAGGCATCGAAACCGTTCAGCGCCACATTTTTTTCCACCAGATCCATAGCTTTCCTGGAACTGTCCACGGACACCACGGAAAGAGCGCCTCCGGCAAGGGCGTAGACGGAAAAACCGCCGGTGTAGCAGAAAAGGTTCAGTACACGCCGTCCCTTTGAATACCTTTCCACAAGGGCCCTGTTTTCCCTCTGATCGAGGAAGAAGCCGGTTTTCTGGCCTGATGTCCAGTCTACTATGAATTTATGGTCGTTTTCAGTCACTGTCCTGCTGTCATCGGAATACCCTTCCTTCCTGTAAAGATAACCGTCCACAAGGTCAAGCCCGGCCTTGAAAGGAGCTGTTCCGGAACTTTTATCGTAGACCGCCTCGAGGCCGTCCCCGTAGATTTTCCGCAGGGCCTGAGCTATCTGCTTCCTGGCCCTGAACATCCCTGCCGAATGGGCCTGCATCACGCAGACCCCGCCGTAACAGTCGACGATGAGCCCCGGCAGGTTGTCGCCTTCACCATGAACCAGCCTGTAGCAGTCGGTGGCTTTGCCCGTACACGGGCCCTCCCCTCCTTTTTCGCCGTCTTCCGGGGCCAGCCCTGCCGCCTTCCTGATTTCCAGAGCCTCGGACAGTTTCGTTTCCCAGAAATCAGGCCGCAGGACACCGGTTCCGAAATCCAGTATCCTTACCGCAATCGACCCTATCTGCCAGTGGCCGCACGCGAGCACGCTTCCGTCACAGGCACAGACACTTACCACATCGCCTTCTTCCGGACTCCCCTGCACCTGGGCTATGGCCCCGGAAAAAACCCAGGGATGGAAACGCAGGAGAGATTCCTCCCTGCCTTTTTTGAGTATGACATTCTTCATATCGAATTCAGCATGACTTCTTCATATCGGCCCTATGCTTCCCGGCTGCTTTCCGTTTTCTCGGAATTCATCAGTTTCAGGTACATTTCACGGCAGACCCATGCATCCGTAGCCGCATACTTTACCTGCTGTTCTGAAAGGACTTCGGCCTCCCAGTTCGACAGCTGCTGCGTCTTCGATATCCTGAAACCGAGGATAATGGCTGTCATCTTCTTGACGCTCCTGTCCCTGATACCGTAGTCACCCACTATCCGCTGCAGATCCACGAACGAGCGCGGGGTGAAATCCCTGTATCGCTGCAAGCCTCTTATGTCATCGAGGACTGCCGCCCCGACCTTTATTATCTTTTCGCTGGACAGCAGGTTGCACAGCCTTCTGTGCATTCCCAGAGTCTTTATCCTGAAGAGGTACGCCCTTTCCGGTCCTGAAAGCTGCAACAGGGCTACCCCGTAGCGCGGCTGATCAGGAGAAAAGCAGGGTCTGGTCTCGGTGTCGAAGCCTATGATTTTCTGGGATCTCAGGTAGTTTACAGCGCGGTTGAACTCCGCCCCTGCGGAATCTATGACGATGATTTTGCCGGGAAAGGCGGCATATTCCAACTTCTGCAGTTCCTCTGCCGATATGCTGTCAATATACATAAATCAATTCGTTATACGTTTTCGGCGCCAGACTCTTCATCCTCAGGGCCTGCTGCGGCGTCAGGCAGCTCTGGCTCAGGCGCACTATGCAGAATGTCTCTATCTCGGAGTCCTGCGCCCTGTTGTACTTGTACCCGTCCGCAAGCAGTCCGTCCGCACCGATATTCCGCGGACCGACTTCGGAAGAAACAGCCGTGACATACCCCTTGGCTTCAGGCCAGGCCACAAGATGCGTAAACCTGCCGTTCTCCCTAAGCCAGGCATAACAGTCCATTGCAACGCATTCCACCGGGCTTACAAAACGGAAATCCGGCGCCATCACCTTTTTATATGCTTCCGCTTCAGGCGCCGCGGAGGCTTTCAGCGAATCCGCAGCAATATTCAGGGAATCGACGAGCCCGTATGCCGTCGCATCGTCCAGGATAACTCCGGAAAGAGGCCTGTCATATTCCGCCGCAATATACGTGTCCAAAAACCTCCTGACATTTTCAAAGGCACTTCCCGACATATCGGGCGATAGGCATACGATTTCAGAAACTTCGGCCCAGTCCGCATATTCCGGGGCATGCCTTTTCGTGCGGCTCTCCCGTATGTCCCTGAAAATATTCCCGTAGACTCCGGAAGAGACGACGTCCCTTGATGCCCAGACCCCGATATTGGAAGGTCCGGAGGCTTTCATGAAAAGTTCCGACACGGACGAGGATACCGTATTGAAAATACCGGAAGCGATTCCGGCAGCCGAGGCAAGATATTCTATGTCCTGGAAGCCGTAACCG
>CASFLY010000132.1 GCA_949295645.1 uncultured Bacteroidales bacterium
CACCAGTTCGACAAGGTAGAGATAGTGAGGATAGAGAAACCGGAGAATTCATATACTGCCCTGGATGAAATGATCGCACACGTGGAAGGCATAGTGAACAGGCTCGGCCTGCCTTACCGGATCCTCCGTCTTTGCGGCGGCGATATGAGCTTCACATCGGCCATCACCTACGATTTCGAGGTGTATTCCGCCGCCCAGGGCAGGTGGCTCGAGATAAGTTCCGTTTCCAACTTCGAGTCTTACCAGGCCAACAGGCTCAAGCTCAGGTACAGGGATGCCGAGGGCAAGATCCAGCTGGCGCACACGCTGAACGGCAGTTCTCTCGCCCTTCCGCGCGTGGTGGCGGCCCTGCTCGAAGACAATCAGAAAGACGGGAGGATTATAATTCCTGAGGCGTTGAGGGCTTATACCGGCTTCGACACAATCTGATCCGGCTTGTGATAACAGGCACACTGCGGCGTTGCCGGCGGGATTCGGCCTTGGTCATTTACTGGAGTAAACTCCCGGCGGCCTCACCCTTGGCGGCCTTGCATTGCACCCGTTCTGACAAGCCGGTCGGGATCAGAAGATCGGAACGGGAAGACCGGAAACGGAAGGTCGAAAATCAAATGAAATGTCGGATTCAGGAAAAATAATTATGGGAATCGACCCCGGGACCAATCTGCTCGGTTTCGGGGTCATCCGTATCGACGGCCGCAATGCCGTTTTCGTGGATATGGGAGTCGTGGATATGAGGAAGGAAAAGGACCATTTCGGGAAACTCCGCAAAGTGAGCGAAAAAATGGACGGGCTCCTCGACACATACCGCCCCGACGAACTGTCGGTAGAGTCCCCGTTCTACGGGAAAAACCCGCAGGTGATGCTGAAACTCGGCAGGGCGCAGGGCGCGGCCATTACGGCAGCCCTCAGACGCGGTATCCCTGTGACGGAATATGCACCGAGAAAGGCGAAGATTTCCATTACCGGGGCAGGAGCGGCTTCCAAGGAACAGGTCAGCACCATGATACAGAAGATCCTGGGCGTGAAGCTGAATCCGGAACACTTCGATGCGACGGACGCCCTGGCCTTGGCCGTATGCCATTATTTCCATCTTACGAACCCGCTCGCTGCCGCCAGATCTTCCGGCAGCTGGGAAAAATTCATCGAAGCGCACCCGGACAGGATAAGATGACGTTTGACGCTATCAGTCAGTTCTTTCCGGCAACGGGATTCCAACGGGCATACTTTTTGTATTGACCATCGCGCCTGTTATTGTCACCGGGCCGTCGGGTACGGCCGGGATTTTTTTCGTGTTATTGTAAAATTATGACAAGAACTCATTCAGCGTCATTTCCACTGCGCCTGTCGGTAGTCATCTTCCTGCTGTCGATTCCGTTTACCGTTTTTGCCCAGGCCGGCTTTACCGTAAAGATGAAGCTTTCCGACGCATCCAATTCCGACCCTGTGGGTTTTGCGACGGTCTCGCTTACCCAGGAAGGCAAAACGGAGCCTTCCAGATATGTCCTCAGTACGGCGGAAGGCGAGGCTGTCCTGTACAAGGTCGGACGGGGGAATTATCTTCTGAAAGTGGAACTGATGGGCTACAAGACTTTCGAGAAGAAAATAACTGTCGACAAGATGCTCGATCTGGGAGAACTGAAGATCCTGCAGGACAGTCAGCTGCTCGAAGCGGCCAGCGTGACGGCCATAGGGAACCCGATTATCGTCAAGAAGGATACGGTGGAATACAGCGCTTCGTCTTTCAAGACTTCGGACAATGACATGCTGGAGGAACTCCTGAAAAAGCTCCCGGGAGTGGAAGTCGGATCGGACGGCTCCATCACCGCCAACGGTGAAACCATTACAAAGGTGATGATCGACGGAAAAGAGTTCTTCCTCGATGACCCGCAGCTGGCGACCAAGAACATCCCGGCCAAAATCATTGAAAAGGTAAGGGTCGTGGAAAAGAAATCCGAGCAGGCCGAGTTTACCGGTATCGATGACGGCGAGGAAGAGACCGTGATAGACCTTTCGGTGAAACCGGGAATGATGGACGGCTGGTTCGGCAATGCAATGGCCGGAGGCGGTCATGACCTGCGTGCTGCGGGAGAAGGGTTCGGCGACTGGCGGTACCAGGCTGCGGGAATGGCCGGCCGGTTTTCCGACAAGAGCCAGATAAGCATCATCCTGAATGCGAACAATACGAACAACCGCGGATTCAACGACCTTGCAGGCTCCATGATGCAGACGATGCGCGGCTCCCGCGGTATGGGCCGCGGTACGGGCGGCTGGGGAAGGAACGGCGTCACGACATCCTGGATGGCAGGCGCCAACGGTGCCTTCGACCTCTTCGGCGACAAGATGGATCTGAACGGGAACTATATGTACGGAGGTTCCAAACGGTATGTGGAGGAAGCCAGTTCTAAGACCACGTACAAGGATGACGGCAGCATCCTTGTCTATGACAACGACGGACAGAACATTTCCAGGAGCGACGGCCACCGTTTCGGCATCCGGCTCGATCACAAGTTCAGCGACAACACTTCGATACTTTTCGAACCGCAGTTCAATTTCGGTAACGGAAGCTACAACGAGTACTCCAAATTCTTTACCCTTACGGAAATGGATTCGGAACGCGACACGACCAACAAGGGTTTCAACGAGAACACCGGCACGAACCGGAACTGGACGGCGAGCGGTTTTCTTCTCTTCCGCCAGCGGCTTGGAAAACCGGGCAGGACACTTTCCGTAATGATGAACTACAACTTCAGCAACAACGACCTGTGGGGATTCAACCAGTCTCGTACCAGTACTTTCGAGAACGACATACAGAAAGACAGCATCATCAACCAGCGGTATGACAGCAACTCCGGACGCTCGTCGCTGACCGGAAGGGTGGTC
>CASFLY010000133.1 GCA_949295645.1 uncultured Bacteroidales bacterium
AACGAACAGGTCATCCTGAACACCTGGTACGGCGGCGAGATGAAGAAAGGTATCTTCTCCATCATGAACTACCTGAACCCTCTCCGCGGCATCGCCTCCATGCACTGCTCCGCAAACACCGACAAGGAAGGAAAGAGCACAGCCATCTTCTTCGGACTTTCCGGAACCGGCAAGACCACCCTTTCCACAGACCCTAAGAGACTCCTTATCGGAGACGACGAGCACGGCTGGGACGACAACGGCGTCTTCAACTACGAAGGCGGATGCTACGCAAAGGTCATCAACCTCGACAAGGAAAGCGAGCCGGACATCTACAACGCCATCAAGAGGGACGCCCTTCTCGAGAACGTGACTGTGGATGCCAATGGCAAGATCGATTTCGCTGACAAGAGCGTGACCGAGAACACCCGTGTTTCATACCCTATCGACCACATCGAGAACATCGTGAAACCGGTTTCGAAGGGCCCTCACGCAAAACAGGTCATCTTCCTTTCAGCCGACGCTTTCGGAGTGCTTCCTCCGGTATCCATCCTGACTCCGGAGCAGACCCAGTACTACTTCCTTTCAGGATTTACCGCAAAACTCGCAGGTACGGAGCGCGGCATCACAGAGCCTACTCCGACATTCTCAGCCTGCTTCGGAGCAGCCTTCCTTTCACTCCATCCGACGAAATACGGAGAGGAACTCGTGAAGAGAATGAATGCGGTAGGTGCAAAGGCTTATCTGGTGAACACAGGCTGGAACGGTACAGGCAAACGTATCTCCATCCGTGACACCCGCGGCATCATCGACGCCATCCTCGACGGATCCATCGAGAAAGCTCCTACCAAGAAGATCCCTTACTTCGATTTCGAAGTGCCTACCGAGCTTCCTGGAGTAGATCCAGCCATCCTCGACCCTCGCGACACATACGCTGACGCAAGCCAGTGGGACGAGAAGGCAAAAGACCTCGCAGGACGTTTCATCAAGAACTTCGACAAGTTCACCGGAAACGAACTCGGCAAGTCTCTCGTGGCAGCAGGTCCGAAGCTTTAGTGTGAATACGGCGCCGGCCAAACAGGCCGGCAGCACATAGAACCCGAAGAGGGCGCCCCAAAAGGGCCGCTCTCTTTTTTATTGCCACTATCATAATTTTTTCATAAATTTGAAAGAAATATGAAAAAACCACATTAATTATGCAAAAGTTTCTGACTGTTTGCGCGGCAGCAGTGATGACTCTTGCCGTTGCAGTTTCCTGCGGCTCAGCAAAAAAGGCCCAGCAAAGGGAAATCGAAAATTCATTAGGCGTCGAAAAGGCCATTTCTCCGGCACAGATGTATGCCGAATCGGCTCCGTCAGGAGTACAGAGGGCCTGGGCGTCATACAATGACATAGACCCGACCATCGCAATGCGCGGAGCTGCAGCACTGGCCAGAGCCGAACTTGCAGCGCAGATCGGAGTAGCAGTGGAGGACGGAATCCGCCTGTATCGCGGGAAGAACTCGCAATATGCCGCCGACGAGCAGAAATCGGCACAGGTATCTGAGGGCGGAGGCGAAGACGACAACCAGATCAAGACAGCCACCGATGAAATCGTCGAAGGCAGCAGAATCGTCAAGACCAACATTTACGAACAGAAAAACGGCACGAATGACGCATACGTCTGCGTGGAAATCGATGTAGACCTGATTCTGCAGAGGATAAACAACAATACGCAGATAATGGACCTGATTTCCGAGCAGGACAAGGAACTTACCGAACAGGACCGGAAAGACTTCGAAAACGAAATGAGGGATCTGTTCGAAAGGTACAGAAGTTCGAAAAGATAACATGTCCCTGCACAGATCCGTCCTCCTGCTGCTCTGCTGCCTGTGTCTGGCAGAGAGAGGAAGCATTGCC
>CASFLY010000134.1 GCA_949295645.1 uncultured Bacteroidales bacterium
CGAAAGATTGAGAACTCCGACATCCTTGTCCGCTTCGACCGTCTGCTCCGCGACTATTTCGAGGACAAACTCCAACTGACCCTCGGCCTACCCACCGTGCAGTATTGCGCCGACAAACTGTGCATGTCTGCTAATTACTTCGGCGATGTCATCAAGAAGACCACTGGAGACACGGCGAGCAACCACATCCGCCAGTTCGTCATCCAGCTTGCCAAGAACGGCCTTGCGGCAGGGGAAACCGTCTCCCAAGTGTCCGACCGCCTCGGCTTCGAATATCCCCAGCATTTCAGCCGGATGTTCAAGAAGCAGGAGGGCGTTACGCCGTCGGAATACATCGGAAAGATGCGATTGTGATGCTCAGGGTCATCTTTCATCGGTAGCGTTTCCCTCAAACAGCCGCTCCGCATCCCATGCGGGCAACGGGAAGGTCTCTTCCAGTTCCGCCCCGTGCGCTTTCAGCATCTCCACGTATTCAGGGATGATGATGTGGGTGTGGACATCGATCGTCTGCCCGCAAAGAGGTACGGAACCAAGAGACATTCCCGCAAACAATAAAGTGAGCAATCTCATTTCCCCAACCGGTTATATTCTTCGTCGGTTACAGGCTCCAGCCATTCATTGGACGTGTTTTCTCCTGGAACCTCAAAAGCGAGATGCGCAAACCAACTGTCCGCCGCCGCCCCATGCCAGTGCTTCACATTTGCCGGGATGTGGATGACATCGCCCGGAAGCATCTGTACTGCAGGCTTACCTTCCTCCTGATACCAGCCCTTTCCGGCTACGCAGACCAGCATCTGTCCGCCGCCTTTGGTGGCATGGTGAATGTGCCAGTTGTTGCGGCAGCCCGGCTCGAAAGTGACATTGTTGAACGGTATCTGCTCCTTGGATATGGGAGCCAGATAGCTGTTGCCGATGAAATACTTGGCGTATGCGGTGTTCGGCTCGCCGATGGGGAATATCATTTCCCGCTGGAAAGCGGCCTTTCCGTCCGCTTCCGATATCTGTGCAATCTTTTCCTGTGCCATAATTCCTTGAATGTTAGTCATTGTTGCCATTAATAATAAAAACAGTATCTTTTTCATGTGTCGAATGTGTTATACCATACTTAAATCATCGGCATTTCCCATGAGCCGCGCGTATCAACCCCCGTTTCTTCTGCCGTCGTCTCCATTTGGCTGATTTCCTCTGCGGTAAGGGAAATGTGCATCGCTTTCACCGCATCCTGCACCTGCGAAACCTTTGTTACCCCGATTATCGGCGTTGTGCCTTTGGCGATGGCCCATGCCAATGCTACCTGTGCAGGTGATACGCCGTACTTTTTACCGATGCCGCGCATGACGGTTACCAACTTCTCTATCTGAGGCAGCATCGGATTGTAGGTTTCTCCGCGCTGGCTGCCTGCCGGAAGCGGATGCTGCGTGTCGTATTTGCCGCTCAACGCTCCCTGCTCCAGTACCATGTATGCCCAGAAGTCGATGCCGTTCTCCTTGCAGTAGTCCAGGATGCCGGCTTTCTCCGACGAGCGGTAGAGCAGGCTGTAATGATTCTGCACGGCGGACACATGTACGCCTTCTGCCGAGAGGATTTCTTCCTTGGCGCACATGCCCGGCTGCGTGGACTGATGCGTTTCCTTTCCTGTTCCGCCGCACGACAGCAGCCCGAACAAAAGCAATGCGACCAATAGATTTCGTGCCATATTAAAATTCTCCATCTTTATATTATTGTCTTTCAAATCTTACGTTCATACTTTCCGTCCCTTGCAACAGGTTGATGCCGTCGCCGTCGATATGCCCGATTTTAATGAGCGAACTGCTCTCCGACCAGTCTCGGCAGAAGATGGCGACATTGCCCCACGGTTCGTAGATAGTAATGTCTCCGGCTACCGGAGCACAACCGCGTGGCGTATCGTCAAGGCTGAGTTCAGGGTCGGGATAGAATATCTTTTCCGTGCCGTTGTTGTAGTCCTCCAATGTAACCTCCAGCGGCAGACGGGAAAGGAAGTCGCGGGCTGCGCCGTTGTCCTCCATCGTGGCGGTAATAGTCTGTTCTCCCACGATGATATTGATGTTTAAGGACGCGGCATCGGGTGTGTCCGGCTCTTCACGGCTTGCTCCAAGGCTTTCCAGCCACTCCGGGATGCGTGTAGCCATATTGCCCAGCGTACTTGATGTGAGCAACAGCGATTCCTCAAACACTGCATCGGGCATAAGCGTTGCCAACAGCATCAATGGGATTAAAAATAACTTTTTCATATTCTTTAATTTATTGATTCTTTCTATATTGCAAAGATACGGAGACGCAGAATGCGGCAGGATAAACATATCCTCTGTGTTTGTACCAATTTTACTGAAGATGAACGGACATAAAAGAAACAGCGCCTGTCAAAAACCGACAAACACTGTGTTTTGCGTAAAGCCAATACCTCAAACTCCCCACCACGCAGTGTGTATAGGAAAGGAGCATCATTCACAGTAAATCCATAATGCGATATGCGCCAGTAATCAGTTTGAGGAGAATTACAAAAACATCGTCATATACACCGGAATATACTCAACCCCATTCTGCCTCTTGTAATCCTTGGTATATATCACGTACTTGTCCATTATTCGGTCCGAGAATTTGGAGCAAAACTCATCTAATGACTTATGTGTCTTGTAGCCTGATGATTTCACTTCTATTGGAGAAATCTTATGTTTGACCGGAATGACAAAGTCTGTCTCGTAATACTTTTTCCCTTCGGCATATGGAATGGTATGATAGAACAGGTTCTTTCCAGTAGCTCTCAGCATTTGGGCTATAACATTCTCATAGACATACCCCATATTGGTACTAAGTTTATCATTAAGCAGTTTGTCATAAATCACATTCTCTGTAATATCGGCATCCTTGAACGCAAGAGTGACAAACAAACCGGTATCAGACGCATACATCTTGAAGTACTCTTCATTCTTTGTCAAGGCCAATCCTGCATTCGGGTCATCAGAATGATATACCACATTAACCGTCATGGAGTCCTCCATTTCTTTCACGATATTCACGATCCTTTCCGCCCTTTCATTCGAAATAGCCTTGCTCACTTGATAACGCATCGCGTTTCTGCTGAGTTGGGCAGGAATCGCATCGTATAATGCCTTGGCTCTTCCTGAATCGTCAATCTTCCCGAAGTCTTCTTCATAAAGAGCAATTATATCCCGTTTTGCCTGGTCAACGGCTGTAAAATTGTTTGTCCTGATATACGTAGAAACAGCCTGCGGCATCCCTCCAACAAGCATATACAGGCGGAAATCCCTCATGAGTTTGCGATGAACGGCATCTCCCAAAGACATTTTCTTCTCAAATGCAGTACGCAACAGCGGAATAGTGGCAGTATCTCCAAGAGCCCACCTGAATTCTTCATAGTCCATCGGGTACATGTCTACTTTTGTCTCTTCGCTCGGGACGAGGATATTGCGGCTCTTTGAACGGACTGATATCAAGGAGCCAGTCTCGATATAATCATAACGGTGATCCTTTACCAAATGTTTGATAGCCTGCCTTGCAAGAGGTTGCAACTGAACTTCATCAAAAATAATTACCGACTCCCTTTCATACAGTTGTACCTGATAGATGAACTGCAACCTGACAAACAGGTAATTCAAGTCTGAAATATCTTTGAATAAATTACTTACCTCTTTTGACACCTTCGAAAAATCAATCAATATGTATGACTTATACTCATGACGCGCGAATTCCTCCGCAATGGTTGATTTCCCTATACGTCTGGCACCTTGTATCAGCAATGCTGTATCCCCGTTGCGCTCAGATTTCCATTTGAGCATTGTATTGTAAATCTTTCGTTTGAAATAGATTGCATTATCTTCCATTTATCTTCAAATTTATGTGTAAATATACGTTTTATAAATATTCCCACCAAATTTCAAACACGAAAATGTCAATATCCACCAAATCTTTTTATATCATCTGACGATGAGCACTAAATTTATCCCTCATTCTGTACCAGCACATGAAAAAGTCATCTTCCGCAAATTTTCATAGAGCCTATTTTATCGAAAATGAATATATAAAGAAACAGCGCCTGTCAAACACTGTCA
Organism: uncultured Bacteroidales bacterium; assembly: GCA_949295645.1. Taxonomy (GTDB): domain Bacteria; phylum Bacteroidota; class Bacteroidia; order Bacteroidales; family UBA932; genus Cryptobacteroides. The sequence continues at coordinate 4,092 of CASFLY010000134.1, forward strand.
AGCGCTGTTTCTTTCTTGTTTCCAGCCCTTTGCCGGACTGTTACGCCATCTTGCGGGAAGCGCGGGCGTAATGCTTCATGGAGATGCAGAGCTGCTCGGACTCCTGGATGATGTTCAGATACAGGTAGGCTACGGTCAGGTTCAGGTTCTTCTCCTGGATGTCTACCATCAGGGCCTTGCGCAGGTCCGAGAACTTCTTCTGCAGGGAAGCGAGGGTCTCCTCCTCGTTCCTCATCGATTCATAGTCCCTGTCCTTGAAATGCTGGGCAAGACGTGTCGTTGCAGCCACAAGTTCGTCCCGTACGGTCACGAAAGTCCTGCAGTACTCCTCCGGGATAGGACTGAAATTGTTGTCCACATGTTCGTAGGCAGGCTCGCAGATACGGCGGAGCGAATAGTATACCTGTTCCATATAGTTGAATGCGGTGTGGAACCAGGCGCTTTTCACGAGTGCCGTCTCCGGGTCCGCCAGCCTCAGGCACATCGTTTCCTTTTTCCTCAGGTTCTTGAGTCTTATCTTGTAAGCCTTCAGTTCGTTCATCGAACGTTTCAGCACCCTGACGTTTTCCTGCATCAGTCCGTCCGTAATGGCCGTGTATTTGGCCGAAACTTCGTCGAGAAAATCCTTGTCATTGCCGGCCACATAGTTGAGGAACGGTTCCCAGACCTTTTTCTTGTCCGTGATTTTCAGTATGTTCTGGAAATCCTGGTCGCCCTTTGCCCCGTCGTCTTTCAGCTTGTAGCTTACATTGCTGTGAATCAGGACCGCTATGCCGGCCACCACTATGATGACAGTCACCACCGTGCCGCCGAAGTACATTATCAGGGCTATGACGAACGCGCTGATGAATGCGATTCCTGCAGTCATGAACCAGCCGCCGATGACCGAGAGCACTCCGGTGATTCTGAACACAGCGCTTTCCCTGCTCCAGGCCCTGTCCGCCAGCGAGGTACCCATCGCTACCATAAACGTGACGTATGTCGTGGAAAGCGGGAGCTTGAGGGAGGTGCCCAATGCGATGAGCAGGGATGCCACCACAAGGTTCACGGATGCCCTGACCACATCGTAGGCCGCATTGTCCTCTATCTCGATGGCGCTTTTGTCGAAACGCCTGTCAATCCATTTCTTGACCCTGTCCGGGGTGGCCGCCACGATGAAATTGGCTGTGGAATTGCTCCACCTGACGATGCTGCGGGCGGCTTTCGAGGTGCCGAACATTTCATCGCCCTCGTCCTGGCGTGCCAGGTTGATTTCGGTCTTGGTCACATTGTGCGCCTTCTTGGAAGTGGCAAGCGCGATGACCATCACCACTCCGGCAGCTATCAGGAAAACCAAAGGGGTCGATGCCGATTCGTTCAGCACTCCCATCATGTGGGACGACGGGTCTCCTCCGCCTGCTGCCATATAGTCCTGATAAGACGAGAATCCTGCAAGCGGCACTCCGATGAAGTTCACCAGGTCGTTCCCTGCAAATGCCATCGCAAGGGCAAAGGTGCCGATCAGGACGATGACCTTGAACACGTTGACTTTCAGGAAATGCAGCAGCTGCATCAGCACGGTGAAGAACACGAGGCAGCCTCCGAGAAGCATCCAGGTGTGATCCGAAATCCAGGTCTTCACGTCCTCCGTCATGAACGCGAGGTCTTTTGTGCCCTTGAAAAGCATGAAGTACACGATGGCGGTAGTCGCGATGCCGCCGTAGATGCCGATTTTCCATTTGAGCCCCTTGTGGAAATCGAAACTGAAAATCAGCCTCGCTATATATTGTATGAGAATACCGCAGACAAATGCTATGGCCACAGACACGAAGATGGCCATTATCACCGAAAGCGCCTTTTCCGTGTTCATATAGTCGGCGAACCCGAGCCCCGTATCATCGCCCGCCATCTTTATCATGGCCAGTGCGAATGTGGCTCCGAGCAGTTCGAAAACCATCGAGACCGTCGTCGAGGTCGGCATGCCGAGAGAGTTGAACACGTCTAAAAGGATGATGTCCGTGACCATTACGGCCAGGAAAATGTACATGAGTTCGTTGAATGCGAACTGTTCCGGCCGGAAGATCCCGTGCCTGGCGATATCCATCATCCCGTTGCTCATAATGGCCCCGAGAAACACTCCCGTAGCCGCGACGATGATGATTGTTCTGAATCTGGCGACTTTTGCGCCGATAGCTGAATTGAGGAAATTTACCGCATCGTTACTGACTCCTACCCACAGGTCGGAAACTGCAAGGATGAACAGGAATATCACAAATCCCAAGTAGATCCAATCCATAATAATGACTGATAGAATTTTCGAGGGCAAAAATAGTCCCGCGATGTTGGTATTCTGTTGCAAAAATGTTAAAATATTGTTACAAGAACCGTTAACAAAAAATTTACATTCCGTTTCAGTTATGGAAAAGGTAAATGATATACCTTTGTACGGTTTTTATGGCCCTGCCGGCCAATGCTTCCGCCGCATGCGGAATACATCGATATATTAAATCAGTATGGAAAAGAGAAGAATAATGGTCGTCGACGACGAACCGGATATCCGCGAAATCCTTCAGTTCAATCTGGAAAATGCCGGCTACGAAATCGTCGCGGCAGCATCGGCCGAGGCTGCGCTCGAGATCCTCGACCAGAACATCCACCTTATTCTGCTGGATGTGATGATGGAAGGGATGTCTGGTTTCAAGATGGCCGAAGTCATCCGTAAGGAGCGGCACAGCGGTGTCCCTATCATCTTCCTGACGGCGCGGAGTGCGGAGAACGACCTGCTTACGGGTTTTTCTGCCGGAGGTGACGACTATATAGGCAAGCCGTTTTCCATAAACGAGGTTCTGGCGAGGGTAAAGGCTGTCCTGAAACGCAGCGCGGCGCAGAAACAGGAGACGGAGCAGAAGGAAATACGTCTGGGCCGGCTGAGAATCGACGTTTCCCGCAAGATGGTTTATGTGGACGGGGTCGCTGTGGTGTTCCCGAAAAAGGAGATGGAGATCCTGACGCTTCTTGCGTCTCATCCGGGACGGATCTATTCACGGGAGGAAATGATAAACGAACTGTGGGCGGATGCCCCGTATGTCCTCGACAGGACTGTGGACGTGCATATAGCAAGGATACGCAGCAAGCTCGGGGAGTGCAAGGGCTATCTGACGAACAGGTCGGGATACGGCTATTCGATGAATGCGGAGGAATGAAAATGAATCGCAGGACGAAAAAAAGATCGTACAAGCGGCAGCTTCTGGCATATTTTGCCGGAGTCTTTGCCGTTTTCGCCTTTCTGCTGATATTTTTCCAGTACAGAAGCGACAGGAACAGCCGGAAGATGATGCTGCAGGACAGGCTCTCCTGCTATGCCGACATTGTTGCCCGGTCGGATGACTATGTCTCGACAGTGGCCCTTTTCCCTCCGGAACTCAGGGTGACGGTCATCGACAAAAGCGGTGTCGTGCTGTATGATTCCGTAGAGGACAGCGGGCTTATGGACAACCACGGGGCGAGACCCGAAGTGAGGGCTGCCATAAAAGACAGCAAGGGCGGGACTTCCATCAGGAAATCGGACAGTGTGGGAATCAACTATTTCTACTATGCGAAATCGTACGGCGGCTATGTCGTGAGAATGGCCCTGCCGTTCGAGTACGATGTAAAGAAGGCCTTGCGTCCGGATTCCGTGTTTATCCTGCTCGTTGTCCTGGTCTTCCTCGTAGCCCTGTTTTTCCTGATTTTCCTGGCTGACAAGTTCGGGGACGGAGTGTCGCGTCTCCACCGTTTTGCAGAGGCCGCGGAGCAGGGGAAGGTGGACTATGAAAACATGTATTTCCCGGACTCTGAACTCGGCGACATCGGCAAGCAGATGCTGGAGAGCTATCACCGGCTGGAGCAGAGCAACCAGACCATCGCCCTTGAGAAAGAGCGGCTTCTGCTTCATCTGCACTATTATGACGGCGGCATCGCGATTTTTTCCCAGGAAAAGAAAAAGGTCTATGCCAATGCCCGTTTCGTCCAGTTCGTGAATCTTATGCTGGACAGGCCGACCCCGGATCTGGATACGCTCTGGGACAGCGAGATTTTCAGGCCGGCGGCGGAATTCGTGGCGAGGAATACCGATTCGAGGATAGAAAACGTGCCCGTGTTCCAGTACAATATAAACAAGGGAGGCAGGGTATATACCATTCAGGTGTTGGTGTACCCTGACAACGGCTGCGAGATGTCGGTCAACGATGTGACCAATGTCGAGAAGAACAAGGTGATGAAGCAGCAGATGACCAACAACATAGCCCATGAATTGCGGACGCCCGTGAGCAGTATCCGTGGATATCTCGAGACCCTGACTACCTGCAGGGACATTTCGCCGGAGAGGAGGAACATGTTTCTCGACAGAGCATACGTACAGGCGATGCGGCTGTCGGATCTCATCAGGGACATCAGCCTGATTACCAAGATAGAAGAGGCTCCGGAGCAGCTGCACAAGGAAAAGGTGTTCCCGAAAAACACGGTCGACGAAGTGTCGGACGAGCTTCGCGCCGGTCTGGACGAAAAGGGAATTTTGGTGGAAAATATGCTGCCTCCGGACCTGTATGTCACCGGCAACCCGAGTCTCATCTATGCGGTTTTCCGGAATCTGATGGAAAACAGCCTGAAATACGGCGGCAGGGAGATAAAGATACATATCGAATGCTATGCAAAAGGTGACGGATACTGTCATTTCTCATATTACGACACCGGAAAAGGCGTGGCGGACGAACATCTCCCGAAGATTTTCGAACGTTTCTACCGCGTTTCCGAGGGCCGTACCAGGGATGACGGAGGCTCCGGTCTCGGACTTTCGATCGTCCGTAACGCGATAGCGTTCCACAAGGGCGATATCCGCGCTCTCAACCGTAAGGGCGGCGGCCTCGAGTTTTTGTTTTCATTGTCCGTAAAATGATCCGGTTTTGAATCCAGGCGCGGGGATGCCGGAAACGGGGACAGGGAGCGATGGCTGCCGGAGGAGATTCCCCAAGTGGAAATTTTTATTATTTTTGCGTCACGGATTCCGGAGCAGGTCAGCCCTGGGCAGGGCGCTGGAGCTTGACCGGGGAAATTCAGGATAATGGAAGATATAATAAAGGCTGAAGGCATAGAAAAGTCCTTCGGGAAACTGAAGGTGCTCAAAGGGATAGACCTGACGGTAGGGAAGTCGGAAGTGCTGTCTATAATGGGGGCGTCCGGTGCCGGGAAGACGACCCTCCTGCAGATTCTCGGAACGCTTTCCACTCCGGATTCCGGTTCGCTTGTCATCGACGGGGTCGATGTGCTGCGTCTGAACAGCCGGCTGCTTTCGCTTTTCCGGAACACGAGGATCGGCTTTGTCTTCCAGTTCCATCACCTTCTGCCGGAATTTACGGCTATCGAGAATATTATGATTCCGGCCCTTATAGCCGGGAAGTCTTCACGTGCCGCACGGTCCGAGGCGGAAGCCCTGCTCGGGGATTTGGGCCTGTCCGGGCGTGCCGGACACAAGCCTTCGGAACTGTCTGGAGGCGAACAGCAGAGGGTGGCCATAGCCAGGGCCCTGATAAATCATCCGGCGGTGATTTTTGCGGATGAACCGTCCGGGAACCTGGACAGCGCTACCAAAAAGGATCTCCACAGTCTTTTTTTCAGGCTTCGCGACAGACTCGGTCAGACCATAGTCATCGTCACTCATGACCCGGAACTTGCCGCTATGTGCGACCGCAGCCTCTTTATGCGCGACGGCCTTTTCGTGACCCGATAGCCGCCATGAGCACTTTCCGCTTCCGGCGCTTTTCGGTTGAAAATACCGAATCCGCCATGAAAGTCAACACCGACGGCGTACTTCTCGGAGCTCTGATGACCTTGCGCCCGGAAGAACGTTACCTGCTCGATGTCGGTACTGGCACCGGAACCATTGCTCTGATGGCTGCCCAGCGCATCTCGGATCACAGCTCACCGCGGCCGGCAAGCATTATAGGAATCGACATCGACGCCCCTTCAGCCCGTGAAGCCGCCCGCAATTTCGCCGCTTCCCCGTGGCCAGGGATGCTTTCCGCCATACATTGTTCCCTTGCGGATCTGGATCGTTGCATCTCAGCCATACAGCCATATTCCGGGCCTTCATCTCCCGCCCTTCCATCGCTCCCTGAGCCGCTTCCGCCGGAGCCGGCCACGTTGTGCCCCGGCAGCCGTATTTCATATTTCGACCATATATTTTCGAATCCGCCTTATTACGACCTTTCCCTCCGCGCCCCGGATTTTCGAAGGAACACGGCCCGTCACACCGACTCGTTGTCCTACCGCGACCTGATCGGATTCGCTTCCTCGCATCTTTCAGATTCGGGCGTCCTGTCCCTTATCCTTCCGGCCGACACCGAAACCTGGCTCCTGCGCCACGCCCGCATGTCCGGCCTGCATCCTTTCCGCATTGTCCGGATACGGACCACTCCCAAAAAGCGGCCTTCCCGCATAGTCGCAGAGTTTTCCCGCTCTGCCCCGGCCCTTTCCGAATCCCTCCTTACCCTCAGCGACGGCGGCTCCTGTACTCCCGAATACCTCGCCCTCACCCGCGACTTTTACCTTTGGCCGGAATCCTGCAGTTAATGACAAAAACTTGCTATCTTTGCAGGATTGTATCCCGGCGGAGTTTTGCTGCCGGGGCGACGCAAAAAGGAAAATATGGAAAACATCAGGAATTTCTGCATTATAGCACATATCGATCACGGGAAAAGTACGCTGGCTGACAGGATGATCGAGATTACCAAGACTCTGGCTGCCAGGGATATGGAGGCCCAGGTTCTCGACTCGATGGATTTGGAGAAGGAGAAAGGCATCACTATAAAGAGTCATGCCATCCAGATGGACTATGCGTACAAGGGCAAACAGTATGTGCTGAACCTTATCGATACTCCGGGCCATGTGGACTTTTCCTATGAGGTGTCGAGGGCAATCGCCTCCTGCGAAGGGGCTCTGCTCGTGGTGGATGCGACCCAAGGTATTCAGGCCCAGACCATTTCCAATCTGTATCTTGCTATCGAACACGATCTCGAAATCATTCCGGTGCTGAACAAGATAGACGTCGATTCCGCGATGGTGGACGTCGTGACCGACCAGGTGGTGGAACTTCTCGGCTGCAAGCCGGAGGACGTGCTCTGTGCTTCGGGAAAGACAGGGCAGGGGGTGCCGGAGATCCTGGATGCCATAGTGGAGAGGATCCCGTCTCCGAAAGGTGATCCGGACGCACCGTTGCAGGCCTTGATTTTCGACTCCGTATTCAATTCATTCAGAGGCATTATCGCATACTTCAAGATAGTGAACGGAAGCATCCGGTCCGGGGACAAGGTGAAATTCTTCAATACCGGGAAGGTTTACGACGCGGATGAAGTGGGGGTTCTGAAAATGAAGCTGGATCCGCGCAGGGAAATACCGTGCGGAAGTGTGGGATATATAATTTCCGGAATAAAGACGGCCTCCGAAGTAAAGGTAGGGGATACGATAACGCATGTTGACAATCCGTGCAGGGAAGCCATAGCGGGTTTCGAGGAAGTGAAGCCGATGCTCTTTGCCGGAGTCTATCCGGTGGAGACCGACCAGTACGAGGAGCTCAGGGCCTCTCTCGAAAAGCTGCAGCTCAACGATGCTTCCCTTGTGTTCGAACCGGAATCGTCTTTGGCCCTCGGTTTCGGGTTCAGGTGCGGTTTTCTCGGTCTGCTTCATCTTGAAATCATCCAGGAAAGGCTGTACCGCGAATTCAACATGGATGTCATCACTACCGTGCCAAACGTATCGTACAAGGTATACACGACGCAGGGCGATGTGGTCGACGTGCATAATCCGTCCGGGCTGCCGGCGCCTACTCTGATCTCCAGGATAGAGGAGCCGTATATCCGTGCACAGGTCATTTCCAAGTCGGATTTCTACGGGCCGATTATGAAACTTTGCCTTGACAAGCGCGGCACCCTCGTTAACCAGCATTACATCACTTCCGACAGACTTGAACTGACGTATGATATGCCGCTGTCCGAGATAGTCTTCGACTTCTATGACAAGCTTAAGTCCATTTCAAAGGGGTATGCTTCGTTCGACTACCATCTTGTCGGTTTCCGTGAGGCGAAACTGGTGAAGCTCGACATCCTCCTGAACGGTGACCCGGCGGATGCGCTGTCGAGCCTTATCCATGCGGATCATGCCTATGATTTCGGACGCAGGATATGCGAGAAGCTCAAGGAACTGATCCCGAGGCAGCAGTTCGATGTGGCTATCCAGGCTGCCATAGGTGCGAAGATCATCGCGAGGGAGACGGTAAAGGCTGTGCGCAAGGATGTGACGGCCAAGTGTTATGGAGGCGACATCACCCGTAAGAGGAAGCTTCTCGAGAAGCAGAAACAGGGCAAAAAGAGGATGCGTCAGATCGGTACGGTGGAAGTGCCGCAAAGCGCGTTTATGGCTGTCCTGAAATTGGACTGACACGGCGGCGCCGATGGCCGGAAAACAAAAACGGTTGTCTCACGACAACCGTTTTTATCTCTGTGGATTCGGGATAAATTGCACACATTCCCGATTTTTCGAGTCTCCACAGAAAGAGACGAATAAGATTCTTAACCGAGGACAAAGATCATCTCTTTCCGCTTTCATCCGGTTGTCCGTTTTGTTGTTTTAGCTGTTGTTTTAGCTGTTGTATGTTGTTTAAGAAGAGGTTTCAGTAAGATGGAAAAGTTCAAGGCATATATTACGGCGATGCGTCTCCGGACGCTCCCGCAGTCTCTTTCCGGTGTCGCCCTCGGCCTGATGCTGGCAGCATCGGACTACAGGGTGGATGTCCGGGTGGTTGTCTTCACCCTGCTCACTGCTGTGTTCCTGCAGATTTTGTCCAATACGGCGAATGAACTCGGGGACTATCTGAAAGGAACCGACAGGCTCTCCGACAGGAAAGGTCCTGCCTATACCCTGTCGAAAGGACTGATCTCGGAAAAGGAATACAAGGTGATGGTCGGAATCTATGTCATCCTCTCGGTTGTATCCGGTCTGGCGATGATCCGTTTCTCGTTCGGGACTTTCTTCGATTTCGGCCCTCTGATCACTATGCTGTTGGGTTTTGCGGCCATTTCCGGGGCACTTAAATATACACTCGGACGCAATCCGTACGGATACAGGGGCATGGGAGACTTTTATGTGTTCGTCTTTTTCGGGCTTGTCTCGGTTTTGGGCTCGTATTTTGTCGCCGCGCACGAAATCCGGACATGGATTCTTCTGTTTCCGGCCCTTTCCATAGGCTGTTTCAGCACGGCGGTGCTGAATGTCAATAATATCCGTGATATGGAGAGCGACCGGGCCACAAGACGGACCATTCCGTTGAGGATAGGGGAGAGGAATGCCAAAATCTATCATACTCTGCTTATCGCTGCAGGCTGGATTTTTATGTCCTGCTATTCCGCCTTGAGGATCTTCGACTGGTGGCACTATCTTTACGTGCTTTCCCTTCCTCTGTTCGTATGGCACCTGACCGGTGTATGGAAACGCTCTGGAAAGGAACTGGATCCGATGCTTCCGCTTATGGTCATATCCACATTCCTGTTTGCGCTTTTGGCCGGTTTCGGTTTCGTCCGGTTTCTCCTGTAGGGCGGCGAGCGACGGGTTTTGTACGGCTCTGCCCGGCATCCTGAGCGGCCGTTTCCGCTATTTCACCCCGATGAACATCCTGCACACTCCGAAAGTGAACGCCTTGTCGCTCACTGAGGAGAATCCGCAGTCCTGCATCATCTGCCTGAAGACATCGGGTTTCGGAAATCCGAGAACGGATGCAGGCAGATAGGCGTATGCCCCCTTGTCTCCGGAGACCGCCCCTCCTATGGCGGGAAGGATGTGCAGGAAATAAAGGTTGAAAATGAATCTGAGAACCGGATTTCCAGGCAGGGAGAGTTCGAGTATTACGGCTTTTCCTCCGGGTTTCAGCACACGCAGCATTTCTTTCAGCCCGAGTTCGAGATGTTCGAAATTCCTTACTCCGAATGCCACCGTCACCCTGTCGAAGGTTTCTGCGGCGAAACGCAGGTTTTCACAGTCGCCCTGTTCCATGACTATTTTATCCGAGAGCCCGCCTTCCGAGACCTTTTTCCGCCCTATCGCTATCATTCCTTCCGAGAGGTCTATTCCGGTGATCCTGCTGCCTTCGGAGGTCGCCCGTGCTATGCCGATGGAGAAATCCCCTGTCCCGCAGGCCACATCGAGCACCTGCAGGTCATCGCAGGTGTCGGCAGTCGCTTTTACGGCCCGTTTCCTCCAGGTGCGGTCTATGTCCAGGGACATGATATGGTTCAGCCTGTCATAGTCTTCCGCAATGTTGTCGAACATTTTACGAATCTTCTCTTTCTTCGCCATAGTAATTCATTGACAGTCATCTGTTATGCCCCGTGCCAGACCCCTTACGGTACCGGATCATACCCGCTTCCTCCCCAGGGATGGCAGCGCAGAAGCCTCTTCACCGTCAGATACAGTCCCCTGAACGGCCCATGTTTTCTGAAAGCCTCCAGCGCATATTGCGAACAGGTAGGCGTAAACCTGCAGGCCGACGGCGTAAACGGCGAGATGCACTTCCTGTAGAACAGTATCAGCGTCACGAAGGGAAATATCGCGATTTTCCTAAGAATTTCCCTGGATTTTCCTGATTTCATTGCCGACATCTTTCAGTATCGCCCCGACAGCGGCAAAAATTTCATTGCTGTCGGCCAAATCCTTGCTGTTGTATATGAAAAGAATATCCCCGCCCCGGTCTGCAGGCAGCATGTTTTTCTGTAGTCTGTAGCTTTCGCGGATCCTGCGTTTCAGGATATTCCTCTTTACGGCACGCTTGAACAGTTTTTTCGGTACGGAAATCATAATCCGGCTGTATTGCAGCCCGTTGTCGCTTATGAAACAGTACCTGAATTTCCTGTATGCCCGGAACCTGCCCTTGGACAGAAGCCCGGCAATGTCTTTTTTGCCGTGCAGCCTCTCGTCTTTTGTCAGTGAAAACGGATGTCCGGGACGGGTTTCCATTATTCCGCCTTTTCCAGATACAGTTCGATAGCCTTGGCCACCGACGGAGCCGTGGCGGTAGGAGCGGAAATCTCGATTTTCAGTCCGGCGTCATTCATCGCCTTGACCACTGATTTGCCGTAAGACACGAACCTGATGTTTCCCTGCTCGAAATCCGGGAAATTCTCATAGAGGGATTTCACATCGGACGGATTGTACAGGACTATCATGTCGTAATTCCCGAGCGACAGGCTTTTCAGATCTCGCGACACGGACTTGACGAACATGGCGCTCTTGAAGTCCAGACCGTTCTTTTCGAACAGTCCGGTGATATCGTTGTTTGTGGAATCCGAAGTCGCGATGAGGAACTTCTCTCCCTTGTGCTTGGCCCCGATCTGGGTGATAAGCGATGCCGGAGTCCCGTCTCCGAAAAATATTTTCCGCTTCCGGTACACGATGTGTTTCTGCAGGTACATAGCCACGGCTTCGGTCGTGCAGAAGTATTTCATCGTCTCCGGAATCTTGACCCTGAGCTCGTTGCACAACTGGAAGAAGGCATCGATGGTCGACCTTGCTGAAAAAACGATGGCTGTATGGTCGAGTATGTTGATTCTCTGGCCTCTGAATTCCCTTGAGGAGAGAGGCTCGATGGAAAAGAATGGGACAAAATCAAATTCAACCCCGTATTTCGCAGTTATCTCCGCATACGGAGAATTCGCTTTGGGCGGCTGCTGTGAAATAAGAATAGTCCTGACTGTCATATCAAAAAAGTGCTGCCGTAATCACCAATACACCTGTCGGTAAAATTTCAAGGACGCAAAGATACAAAAATGCCGTTAAAAACGAGCAATAGTTCCGGAAAATTTGAAATTTACGGGTAATGGCGATAAGGTAGACTCCGAGCAGGCTGTACAAGAGTACGAGCCTTGTGATGTCGGCGGAAACGTCTGCGAATGAGCAGATTCCGGCTTCAATGAGCACAGCCGTGACAGACAGGCAGAAAAAGCTCAGGGACGAGCGGCAGGCAGCCTTGTATATCTTTTCGGGCATCCTCGGTTTCCTCAGGATACCTTTCATTGCTAATCTAAGAAGACAGTACAGGATGAACACTCCCGCTACGCAGGCGGCATACGCTTCAGGAGAAAGTCCCCCGGTCATAAAATCCGGGGCATAAAGCCTGTATTGTGCAGCAACCAGACAGAGGGGGACGGCCATAAATACGGCAAAAACATTTCTGTCGGAACTCAGCCTGACGCTGTCTTCCAGATTGAGGCATTCTTTCCATCTGAGCAGGCAGCCGAGCAGCGACGGCAGTATATTGACGATTCTCCCGAGCAGGAGAATGCCGATGATGACGCAGACTGCCGCTATGATCCGTATCGGTTCCATCCCTTCTCAGTTCCCGCGTTTTGCCTTGTAACCCATTTTGACGAGCAGTTCCGTCACCTTGTCCCGGAAATCTCCCTGTATGGTGATTTCCCCGTCCTTGGCGCTGCCTCCGACCCCGCATTTGATTTTCAGGGTTCTGCCGAGTTCCTCCAGGTCTTCTTCCCTGCCCGTGAATCCGGTCACGAGCGTCACCTGCTTCCCGCCCCTGTTGCGCCTGTCTATGGACACGGTCAGCCTTTGTGCGGACGGCACCGGGGTCTCGGCCTCTTCCGTCCTCTCTTCTTCGTATTTGAAGTCGGGATTCGTCGAATAGACTACCCCGAGCCTTTTTTTCCAGTCGTTATCCGCCATTTTCCAGTTTGAATCAGGTTCGTTTCCGTTTTCAAATTTAGGAACACTTTCTGGATTTTTCAAAGATTCTTTCCGATAAAAAAGCGGCGCAGACCTTGTGCCTGCGCCGCTTTTTTATCGTGAAAGGAATATCCCGCTACAGTTCGCTCATCGCTTTCTGATATTCTTCCATAGGGGCTACCAGGATTTCCTGGAACTCTTTCTGGCCGGTACCTGCAGGGATTGCGTGACCGCAGATGACGTTTTCCTTCAGACCTTCGAGGGTGTCTACGCGCCCGCGGATGGCTGCCTCGCTGAGAACCTTCGTGGTCTCCTGGAACGATGCTGCGGAAATGAAGCTGTTCGTCTTCAATGCCGCGCGGGTGATTCCCTGGAGAACCTGGCTTGCAGTTGCAGGCTTGGCCTCGCGGAGCGTCATCATCTTCAGGCCCTGGCGCTCGAGGGATGAATTTTCGCTGCGCATTTCGCGGGCGGAAATGATTTCCCCGATCGAGTATTTCTCCGAGTCTCCAGAATCGATGACGATGTATTTTCCGTAGATGTGGTCGTTGGTATCCATGAATACCCACTTGTCCACGAGTTCTTCCGGCAGGAAGTCGGTGTCGCCCGGATCATTGATCTGAACTTTTCTCATCATCTGCCTTACGATGATTTCGAAGTGTTTGTCATTGATCTTCACGCCCTGGAGACGGTAAACCTCCTGGATTTCGTTTACGATGTATTCCTGTACCTTGATAGGACCGAGGATGTCGAGGATGTCGGTAGGGGAGACGGCTCCGTCGGAGAGTCTCATTCCGGCTTTCACGTAGTCGTTCTCCTGGACGAGAATCTGCTTGGTAAGAGGCACGAGGTATCTCTTTTCCTGGCCGGACTTGTTCTTGATGATGATCTCCCTGTTGCCCCTCTTGATCTTGCCCATGATGACCTCTCCGTTGATTTCGGAGACGATGGCAGGATTTGAAGGGTTGCGGGCCTCGAAGAGTTCGGTAACCCTTGGCAGACCGCCCGTGATGTCGCTCGACTTGCCGATGGCGCGAGGTATCTTGATGATGATGTCGCCGACTTTAAGGTCGTCTCCGTCGTTCACCATGACATGGGCGCCCACTGGAAGGTTGTACTGCTTCTTGCTTTCCCCGTTTGCATCGAGTATGTTGATGGTCGGGTTCTTCGACTTGTCCCTGGACTCGATGATGACCTTGTCCCTGTTCAGCGAGTACTCGTCGGCCATTTCCTCACGGTATGTCACGCCGTCTATCATGCTGTCGAAGCGGGCCTTGCCGGCGGCCTCGATGATGGTAATGGCGTTGTAGGCGTCCCATTCGCAGATCAGATCGCCTTTCCTGACTTTCTCCCCGTCTTTCTTGTAGAGGATGGAGCCGTAAGGTACATCGTACTGCGAGTAGGTGATACCGGTGTTCTCGTCTATGATGCGGACTTCGGTCGTACGGCTGACAACGACATCCTGTGCCGTGCCGTCATCCGCCACTCTCTGTATGGTCCTGAGTTCTTCGAATTCAAGTTTGCCTTCGTATTTCGAGGTGATGGAGCTTTCCGATGCAGTGCTCGATGCCGTACCTCCGACGTGGAATGTACGGAGTGTCAGCTGCGTACCGGGCTCTCCGATGGACTGTGCCGCAATGACACCGACCACTTCTCCTTTTTCTACCATCCTTCCCGATGCGAGGTTGCGTCCGTAGCACTTCGCGCATACGCCCTTGCGGGATTCGCAGGTCAGTACCGAACGGATTTCCACCTGTTCGATAGGAAGCGATTCGATAAGGGCGGCAATCTTTTCCGTTATCTCCTCTCCTGCAGGCAGGATGAGTTCGCCTGTAAGCGGGTTGAAGATGTCATGCACGGATGTCCTTCCGAGAATCCTCTCTCCGAGGGATTCCACGATTTCATCCTTGCTCTTGATAGCCGTGGCGATGAGTCCGCGCAGTGTGCCGCAGTCCTCTTCGTTGATGATGACATCGTGCGACACGTCCACGAGACGGCGGGTGAGGTAGCCGGCGTCGGCAGTCTTCAGCGCCGTATCCGCAAGACCTTTACGGGCACCGTGCGTAGAGATGAAGTACTCGAGCACAGTCATACCCTCTTTCAGGTTCGAGATGATAGGGTTCTCGATGATTTCGGCTCCCTGGGCACCCGATTTCTGAGGTTTTGCCATCAGTCCTCGCATACCGCAGAGCTGCTTGATCTGTTGTGTCGAACCGCGGGCGCCTGAATCCAGCATCATATACACGGGGTTGAATCCCTGCTGGTCGTTGGAAATCTGCTTCTCCACGATGCCGGTGATCTTGTTGTCTATCGAAGTCCACAGGTCGATCACCTTGTTGTACCGCTCGTTGTTCGTGATGAAACCCATCGAGAAGTTGTTCTTGATTGACTCCACGGTCTTGTATCCGTTTTCGATGAGGGATTCCTTCTCCTCAGGGATGATGACATCGCCGAGGTTGAATGAAAGTCCTCCCTTGAAGGCCATGGAATAACCGAGGTTCTTGATGTCGTCGAGGAACTGGGCCGTACGGGCTATGCCGGTGTTGTTTATGACCACGGAAATGATTTTCCTCAGAGACTTCTTTCCGAGCACCTCGTTTATATAAGGCACCTCTACGGGAACGAGCTGGTTCACGATGATCCTTCCCGGGGTCGTATTCACCATCTGGTAGCCTTCGGCAAGGTTCATCTTGTTCTTAGGCAGCCTGACGTTGATGGAGGCGTGGATGTCTATGGCTTTTTCATTCAGGGCGATAATGACCTCTTCAGGGCCGTAGAAGTTCATCCCTTCTCCTTTTGCGCCCGGACGCGGCTTCGAGATATAGTACAGGCCGAGCACCATGTCCTGCGAAGGGACGGTGATAGGCGTACCGTTTGCCGGGTTGAGGATATTGTGGGAGCCGAGCATCAGCAGCTGGGCCTCGAGTATCGCAGCGTTTCCGAGCGGAAGGTGCACGGCCATCTGGTCGCCGTCGAAGTCGGCGTTGAATGCCGTACAAGCCAGCGGGTGGAGCTGGATGGCCTTACCCTCTATCATCTTCGGCTGGAATGCCTGGATACCGAGTCTGTGAAGTGTAGGGGCACGGTTCAGAAGTACCGGATGCCCTTTCATCACGTTTTCAAGGATATCCCAGATGACAGGGTCTTTCCTGTCCACTATCTTTTTGGCGGATTTCACGGTCTTTACGATGCCGCGCTCTATCAGTTTCCTGATGATGAACGGTTTGTAAAGTTCGGCTGCCATAAACTTAGGCAGACCGCATTCGTGCATCCTGAGTTCCGGACCTACGACGATGACTGAACGGGCGGAATAGTCCACACGTTTTCCGAGGAGGTTCTGACGGAAACGTCCCTGCTTTCCTTTCAGGCTGTCCGACAGGGATTTGAGTGCCCTGTTGGCTTCGCTCTTGACCGCATTCGACTTCTTGGAGTTGTCGAACAGGGAGTCTACGGCCTCCTGGAGCATACGTTTTTCGTTTCTCAGGATGACTTCCGGAGCCTTGATCTCGATAAGCCTCTTCAACCGGTTGTTCCTGATGATCACCCTTCTGTAAAGGTCGTTCAGGTCCGATGTCGCGAAACGGCCGCCGTCGAGCGGAACGAGAGGACGAAGATCAGGCGGAATCACCGGAATGTTCTTCAGAATCATCCATTCAGGCCTGTTGACACCCTTGGACTCCTGGAACCATTTTACGATACTGAGCCTTTTCAGAGCCTCTGTCCTTCTCTGCTGCGACGTCTCCTTCATCATCTTCATACGGAGCTCTTTTGCAAGCTCGTCGATGTCGATTTCCTTCAGGAGTTCGTATATCGCCTCGGCTCCCATTCCGGCACGGAACTTCTCGGGATCGTCGTTCGGAAGATTCTGGTTTTCCGGCATCGAATCGATGATGTCGAGGTATTCCTCCTCGGCAAGGAGTTCCAGTTTGGCCTTTCCGGTCGTGCCCGGATTTATGATGATGTACTTCTCGTAGTAGATCACCGCCTCAAGTTTCTTGGCCGGGATGCCGAGAAGGGCGGCTATCTTGTTCGGAGAAGATTTGAAATACCAGATATGCGCTACGGGAACGGTAAGCTCGATGTGCCCCATCCTTTCCCTGCGGACCTTTTTCTCGGTCACCTCTACGCCGCACCTGTCGCAGACGATTCCGCGGTACCTGATTCTCTTGTATTTGCCGCAGTGGCATTCATAGTCTTTGGTAGGACCGAAAATCTTCTCGCAGAAAAGTCCGTCACGCTCCGGTTTGTAGGTCCTGTAGTTCACTGTCTCAGGCTTCAGGACTTCTCCTGACGACCTTGCCTTGATGTCTTCAGGAGAGGCGAGCGATATGCTTATTCTTTCGAAATTGCTTTTAACCTTGTTTTCTTTATTAAAAGTCGGCATATTTCCAATAATTTCAAATTTCCGTAATTAATCCAAAGTGACTTTCAGTCCAAGCCCCCTGAGCTCGTGGAGCAATACGTTGAGGGACTCAGGGATGCCAGGCGTAGGCATCAGGTCGCCTTTTACGATGGCTTCGTATGCCTTGGACCTTCCGGTCACGTCATCGGACTTGACTGTCAGGATTTCCTGGAGCACGTTGGCCGCACCGAATGCCTCGAGCGCCCACACCTCCATCTCTCCGAATCTCTGGCCTCCGAACTGCGCCTTGCCGCCGAGAGGCTGCTGTGTGATGAGAGAGTAAGGCCCGATGGATCTTGCGTGCATCTTGTCATCGACCATGTGGCCGAGCTTGATCATATAGATGACACCCACTGTAGCCGGCTGGTCGAACCAGTCTCCCGTGCCTCCGTCCCTGAGGTAGGTCTTTCCGAATCTAGGAAGCCCTGCCTTGTCGGTGTAGTCGCAGATGTTCTCGAGTGTGGCGCCGTCGAAGATCGGGGTGCTGAATTTCAGCCCGAGTTCTTCACCGGCCCAGCCGAGCACGGTTTCGTAGATCTGTCCGAGGTTCATTCGGGACGGCACGCCGAGAGGGTTCAGGACTATGTCCACAGGGGTACCGTCCTCGAGGAACGGCATATCCTCGTCCCTTACGACCTTGGCCACGATACCTTTGTTTCCGTGGCGGCCCGCCATCTTGTCTCCGACCGTGATCTTCCTCTTTTTGGCCACGTAGACTTTTGCAAGCTGCATCACTCCGTTCTGGAGTTCGTCTCCCACCTTGATCTTGTCCACGACTCTCTTATGCTGTGCGGCAGCTTCCTTGTATGCGATGCAATAATTGTTGATGAGCTCCTTGATGAGCTGGTTCGCATCCTTGTCTGCCGTCCATTTGCTGGAGTTGATGTTTTCGTAGTTGATCTTCCTGAGTTCGGCAGCCGTTATCTCCTTGCCTTTGGCGATGACTTCCGTGCCGTCGAGTTCGAAGATGCCTGCGCTTTTCTTGCCTCCGGCCAGTACGACGAGCTTGTCGATGAACTTGTTGCGGAGAGCTTCCGATTTCTGGTTGAACTCTTCCTCTACGATTTCGATTTTGGTCTTCTGGTCAGCCTTGGCGCCCTTGCGGTTTATTTCCTTTCCGACCTTTGCGTAAAGGGCCGTCTTTATGACGGTTCCGCGGAGTGACGGGGTGGCTTTCAGGGAAGCGTCCTTTACGTCTCCTGCCTTGTCGCCGAAAATGGCGCGGAGAAGCTTCTCCTCAGGCGACGGATCGCTCTCTCCCTTTGGAGTGATCTTTCCTATCATAATGTCGCCCGGCTCGATGTGCGCTCCGACGCGGATGATACCGTTTTCGTCGAGGTTTCTCGTGGCATCTTCGCTGACGTTAGGGATGTCGGAGGTAAGTTCTTCCATACCGCGCTTGGTATCCCTGACTTCCGAAATGTATTCGTCCACATGGACCGAGGTCAGGATATCCCAGCGGATCATCCTCTCGGACAGCACTATGGCATCCTCGTAGTTGTATCCTTTCCAAGGCATGAACGCCACTTTCAGGTTGCGCCCGAGGGCCAGTTCCCCTTTCTGGGTGGCGTAGCCTTCGGTGATGACCTGTCCCTTCTCCACCTTGTTGCCTTTCCTGACGATAGGTTTCAGCAGAATGGTCGTGCTCTGGTTCGTTTTCCTGTATATAGGCAGTTTGTAGACAGTAATTTCAGGATCGAAGCTGACGAAGCGTTCCGTTTCGCTTCTCTCGTATTTCACGTGGATTTCGTTCGCATCCACATAGACCACTTCACCCTTGCCTGTCGCAATCACCTGTGTCCTGGAATCGAGGCAGACCCTCTCTTCAAGACCGGTACCTACGATAGGGGATTCCGGGTTGAGAAGCGGAACCGCCTGTCTCATCATGTTCGCTCCCATCAGCGCACGGTGCGCGTCATCGTGCTCGAGGAACGGGATAAGCGATGCGGCCACGGATGCGATCTGGTTCGGAGCTACGTCCATCAGATCCACTTCATCCCGCGTCACGACAGGGAAGTCTGCTCCGTAACGGCACTGTATCCTGTCTTCGAGGATGTTTCCGTCGTCGTCCATCTTCACCTTTGCCAGCGACACCATCTTGTTTTCCTCTTCCTCCGCACTCATATAGAGCCATCCTTCGGAGCTCAGATCCACTTTCCCGTTTTCCACCTTGCGGTAAGGAGTCTCGATGAATCCGAGGTCGTTGATCCTGGCATATACGCAGAGCGATGAAATCAGACCGATGTTCGGGCCTTCCGGTGTTTCGATAGGGCAGAGACGCCCGTAGTGCGTGTAGTGCACGTCGCGCACCTCGAATCCTGCCCTGTCACGCGACAGACCGCCCGGACCGAGTGCGGAAAGACGGCGTTTGTGCGTCATTTCCGAAAGCGGGTTCGTCTGGTCCATGAACTGTGACAGCTGGCTGGTGCCGAAGAATGAATTGATGACGGAAGAAAGCGTCTTCGCATTTATCAGGTCGGTAGGGGCGAACTGCTCGCTGTCCCTGACGTTCATTCTCTCGCGGATAGTCCTGGCCATCCTGGCAAGCCCTACGCTGAACTGGTTGGCAAGCTGTTCGCCGACAGTTCTGATGCGCCTGTTGCTCAGGTGGTCGATATCATCCACCGTCGCCTTGGAGTTGATCAGCTGGATGAGATATTTGATGATTTCGATGATGTCGGTATTAGTGAGTACGCGCGTCTCGACAGGAATCGTCAGATTCAGTTTCTGGTTCAGACGGTAGCGTCCCACGTCGCCGAGGTCATATCTTTTTTCGGAGAAGAAGAGCTTGTCGATTACATCCCTTGCCGTAGCCTCGTCAGGCGGTTCGGAATTTCTCAGCTGTTTGTAGATGTAGTTGATGGCTTCCGTCTCCGTATTTGTCGGGTCTTTCTGCAGCGTGTTGTAGATGATGGCGTATTCGTTGACGTTGGTATCCTCTTTCTGGAGCAGGATGGTCTTTACGTCGGTGTCGGCCAGCTTTTCGATGGTCTCATCGCTGAGGATTTCACCTCTTTCCACTATCGCCACAGTCCTTTCGACAGGAATCACTTCTCCCGTATCCTCGTCGACGAAGTCCTCGAACCACGTTTTCAGGACTTTTGCCGCGAGTTTCCTGCCTTCATTTTTCTTCAGGTTCTCCGGAGTGGCCTCGATTTCGTCGGCCAGCCCGAAAATATCGATTATATCCTTGTCGCTGTTGAAGCCGATAGACCTCAGCAGAGTAGTTACAGGTAATTTTTTCTTGCGGTCGATATATGCGTACATCACATTGTTGATGTCTGTCGCAAATTCGATCCAGGATCCCTTGAACGGGATGATTCTGGCAGAGTAAAGCTTCGTTCCGTTGGCGTGGACGCTCTGTCCGAAGAATACGCCGGGCGACCTGTGCAGCTGGGATACAATGATACGTTCGGAACCGTTTATGACAAAAGTACCTCCCGGCGTCATATACGGTATGTTTCCAAGATATACATCCTGGATCTTGGTGTCGAAATCCTCATGCTCGGGGTCGCTGCAGGAGAGGCGGAGTTTTGCCTTCAGCGGCACATTGTATGTCAGGCCTCTCTCGAGACACTCGTCGATAGAGTACTGTGGCGGATCGATGAAGTAGTCGATGAACTCCAGCTTGTAGTTGTTGCGGGTGTCTTCAATAGGAAAAATCTCCTGGAAAACCTGGTACAGGCCTTCATTCTTTCTGTTTTCAGGCGTGGTGTCTAACTGGAAAAAGTCCCTGAATGACTTCAATTGCACTTCCAGAAGGTCCGGATATTCGAGGAGAATTTTTGATGATGCAAAAGAAATTCGCTGATTTTTGGTGTTTTGTGACATCTTTCTGCCTTTTGTATTTGAGAATCCGTCCGCAGTGGGATTTCCACCGTTTCGGCGGACAGCTCTGAGAAAAACTAAATACGACAAAAAGGTTTAGGGTCTGTTCCGGCCCTAAACCTGAATCGTTGTCCCCGTATGGGGAAAGATGAAGCTATTTAATCTCAACTTCAGCACCAGCCTCTTCGAGGGCAGCCTTGATCTGCTCAGCCTCTGCCTTGGAAACTTTTTCCTTGATGACAGCGTCCGGAGCCTTGTCTACAAGGTCTTTAGCTTCTTTAAGTCCGAGAGCCGTAATGTCTTTTACAGCCTTGACAACGCCGAGCTTAGCCTGGCCTGCTGACTTGAGGATAACATCGAATTCAGTCTGCTCTGCAGCTGCAGCTTCACCGGCTGCTGCTGCCGGGCCTGCTACTGCTACTGCAGCTGCTGCCGGCTCGATGCCGTATTCCTCTTTGAGGATATTAGCCAATTCCTGTACGTCTTTCACAGAGAGGTTAACCAACTCTTCTGCAAGTGCTTTAATATCTGCCATAATTGTAATTATTAAAATTGTTTATTGTATTATTCTCTTTCAGAAAGTGTCTTGACAATACCTGCAAGTTTTCCGCCTGCTGACTGGAGAGCAGATACGACGTTGCGTGCAGGAGACTGGAGCAAGCCGACGATTTCACCGATAAGTTCTTCGCGCGACTTGATGTTGCAGAGTTCACCGAGCTTCTCAGCTCCGACGAATGCGCATTCCTGTACGTATGCACCTTTGAGGGCCGGTTTCTCCCAGCCGTCATCCGCATACTTCTTGATGAGTTTTGCAGGGACGTTCGGAGTCTCCGTGTACATAATGGCAGTAGGACCTTCGAGTATTCCGAGCAACTGGTTCGCCTCCTCGTTGCCCATAGCTTCGATAGCCTTGTGGAAAAGAGTGTTCTTTACTACTATGAGCTTGATGTTCTTTTCAAAGCAGTCGCGGCGAAGCTTTGCGGTCTGTTCAGCATTCAGTCCGGAAATATCCGTAATGTAGAAATTGGGTGTCTCCTGGATTTGTGCTGTAATTGATTCAAGTATTTGCGCTTTTTCTTCTTTTCTCATAACATTGAACTTTATTATTCAGCACTACTGAATGTTTTGACATCTAACTGGATACCAGGACTCATGGTAGAGCAGAGCGATGCACTCTTCAGATATGTACCCTTGAGGGCCTGAGGTTTCAGTTTGAGGATTGCCGAGATCAGTTCCTGAGCGTTCTCGCAGATCTGTGTGGCCGTAAACGATACCTTGCCTATGGCTGCGTGTACGATTCCTGTCTTGTCTACCTTGAAGTCGATTTTACCTGCCTTTACTTCCTTTACGGCGTTTCCGATTTCCATTGTCACCGTACCGGTCTTAGGGTTAGGCATAAGGCCTCTCGGACCGAGAATCCTACCGATGGCACCAACTTTGGCCATCACTGAAGGCGTACAGATGATGACATCAACGTCAGTCCATCCGCCCTTGATCTTGTCGATGTATTCGTCGAGACCTACATAGTCCGCACCTGCTTCCTTGGCTTCAGTTTCCTTGTCCGGGGTGCAGAGTACAAGTACCCTTGTCTGCTTGCCGGTCCCGTTCGGGAGCGTTACCACGCCGCGTACCATCTGGTTCGCCTTGCGCGGGTCGACTCCGAGGTTTACGGAAAGTTCTACTGAAGCGTCGAATTTGGTATAGGTGATTTCCTTGACAATCTCACAGGCTTCAGATAGCTTATATTGTTTGGCCGCATCGTATTTGGCCATAGCCATTTTTTGGTTTTTAGTAAGTTTTCCCATTTTGCGTGTGATTTTTAGATGTCAGCAGGAAATTCTCCCTCGACTTTGATACCCATGCTCCTTGCCGTTCCGGCGACCATAGTCATAGCGGATTTGAGCGTGAATGCGTTCAGATCCGGCATTTTGGACTCGGCAATCGTCTTTACCTGATCCCAGGTAATGGTTGCTACCTTGTTTCTGTTCGGTTGGTCGGAGCCTTTCGATATCTTGGCAGCCTCTTTCAGCTGTACGGCTACAGGCGGCTGCTTTACTTCAAAAGAAAA
Organism: uncultured Bacteroidales bacterium; assembly: GCA_949295645.1. Lineage (GTDB taxonomy): Bacteria > Bacteroidota > Bacteroidia > Bacteroidales > UBA932 > Cryptobacteroides. The sequence goes on from CASFLY010000134.1 coordinate 27,125, forward strand.
AGACTTGTCGCTGTAGACTGTAATCACTACAGGCAATACCTTACCAGCGCTGTCCTGAGTGCGGGCATTGAACTGCTTGCAGAAATCCATAATGTTCAGCCCCTTCGAACCGAGAGCCGGTCCTACTGGAGGCGACGGATTCGCTGCGCCACCTTTGATCTGGAGTTTGATAAACCCGGTAACTTCTTTTGCCATAATTTGATTATTCTTTAGTTACTTGCGTAAAGTTGAGCTCGAGCAGGGTTTTCCTGCCAAAGATCATAACCATTACCTTAATCTTGCTTCTGTCTTCAACTATCTCTTCTACAGTGCCGTCGAAACCGCTGAAAGGTCCGTCAGTGATCTTTACGGCTTCTCCGATCTTGTAGTCGACGATGGTTTCGCCTTCGCTTACGGCCACCTCATCCTGCTCGCCGAGAATCCTTTTTACCTCGGACTCCCTGAGCGGAACCGGAACCTTTTCTTCCTGGGCCTTGCCGTTGCCTCTGTTTACATCCCGTTTTTCAGTGAGGAAACCGGACATATGAGGTACTTCGTTCCTGATTATGTATTGGAGTTCTCCAGTAAGTTCCGCCTCGATAAGCACATAACCGGGGTAAAAGAGCCTTTCCTGACTGACTCTCTTGCCATCCTTGATTTTATACACTTTTTCCGTTGGAACGAGAACCTGCGAAACAAGATCCTGAAGACCGCACCTTTCGATTTCCTTTTCGAGGTATTCTTTGGCTTTTTTTTCTTTTCCGCCCGCCGCTCTCAGTACATACCATTTTTTGTTGTTCTCACTCATAGTACTGACTGATTACATGGTATAGATGAAAGTCATCAGATGACGGAAAGCAAAGTCCATAGCGAAAATGACGACCGCAAAGATCAGCGATGCCACCATTACGAGCAAAGCCGAACTCTGAAGCTTGTCCCAGGAGGGCCAGGAAACTTTCTTGGTCAGCTCCGTATAGGACTCTTTAAGATAGTTTATGAACTTTCTCATCTTTACTTTTAATGGACATTGCGAATCGGAAGCTCAATGCAACGTCTGTTAAACAATTACCAAATCGTAACCTTTGATATTTGCAGGGGAACCAGGATTCGAACCCAGACTAAAGGTTTTGGAGACCTCTGTACTACCCTTATACTATTCCCCTAATAATTTGTTTTTTAAGGCGATCTGCTGCGTCACTGCTCGATTCGAAAATCCTCATTTACAAAAGTAAACTCCGGTTTTCTCATCTTCGCGTTCCTTGCATCTCATCCTTAAAAACCAATTTCTCAATGAACTTAAACTGTCGTCTGCTTCGTCGCAACTCGGACTCGAAACTCCTCACTTACGGGAGTAAGCTCCGGATTTCTCGCCTCGCGCGCCTTGCATCTGACGCTTGAAAATTGCAAAGAACTGTTAAAAAGAGGGGTGCCTATGGGGACACCCCTCTGAACATATCCTGAAAAATGATTATTCAAGAATCTTGGTTACCTGACCGGCACCTACCGTACGGCCGCCTTCGCGGATTGCGAAACGGAGACCTTCGTTGAGTGCTACCGGGTAGATGAGATCTACGGTGATGGTCACGTTATCGCCAGGCATTACCATTTCAGTTCCCTCTGGAAGAGAAATCTCTCCGGTGATGTCGAGAGTACGGATGAAGAACTGAGGGCGGTAGTGATTGTGGAACGGTGTATGACGGCCGCCTTCGTCTTTTTTCAGTACGTAAATCTCAGCCTGGAATTTCTGGTGAGGATGGATGGTTCCCGGTTTTGCAAGAACCTGACCCCTCTTGATTTCCTTCTTGTCGATACCGCGGAGAAGGAGACCTACGTTGTCACCTGCCTCTCCTTCGTCGAGGATCTTGCGGAACATCTCGACACCTGTTACGACAGTCTTCTTAGGCTCTTCGCCGAGACCTACGATTTCAACTTCGTCACCGGTGTGTACGACACCTGTCTCGATACGTCCCGTAGCAACGGTACCACGTCCTGTGATGGAGAAGATGTCCTCGATAGGCATAAGGAACGGCTTCTCGTTGTCCCTTGGAGGGATAGGAATGTACTCGTCAACCGCGTTCATCAGTTCGATGATCTTTTCCTCGTATTTAGGGTCACCGTTAAGTGCACCGAGGGCGGATCCACGGATAACCGGAGCGTTGTCGCCGTCGAAACCGTAGAATGAAAGGAGGTCGCGGATTTCCATTTCAACGAGGTCGAGCATCTCAGGATCGTCTACAAGGTCAACCTTGTTCATGAACACTACGATTCTCGGAACGTTCACCTGACGAGCGAGAAGGATGTGCTCACGGGTCTGAGGCATAGGACCGTCGGTAGCTGCCACAACGAGGATGGCACCATCCATCTGGGCGGCACCTGTTACCATGTTCTTCACATAGTCGGCGTGGCCCGGGCAGTCAACGTGTGCATAGTGACGGGTTGCAGTCTGGTATTCTACGTGAGCGGTGTTGATTGTGATACCACGCTCTTTCTCTTCCGGAGCGTTATCGATAGAGTCAAATGAACGGAGCTCTGACAGACCCTGCTTTGCGAGCACAGTCGTGATAGCAGCTGTCAAAGTAGTCTTACCGTGGTCAACATGGCCGATCGTACCGATGTTAACGTGCGGTTTGTCTCTTTTAAAGGTTTCTTTAGCCATAATTTAATATTTTAATTGAGTATTATATACACAAAAAAAGCAGAGCCGGTGATGAGATTTGAACTCATGACCTCTTCCTTACCAAGGAAGCGCTCTACCCCTGAGCTACACTGGCGTAGTGTTGAAAAATTCGAGCGGAAGACGAGGTTCGAACCCGCGACCCTTAGCTTGGAAGGCTAATGCTCTACCAACTGAGCTACTTCCGCTTTTTTCTCGTTTCTTTTTCGCGATGACTGCGTCATTCA
>CASFLY010000135.1 GCA_949295645.1 uncultured Bacteroidales bacterium
CGGAGGCTTCGTAAGCAGGGCCCCGATGTATGTGATGCGGGGACGCTTCCCGGTAAGATGTATCGCGCACTATATGCCGATGAGGATGTGGTGGCTGAAACTCGGAGTGCTTTTGGGAGGACGCATAGTGTCGCCTACGGTACCGTTCAGGCACCTGTTCTTTATGGAAGATTCCCTGAAGTTCAGGAAAGCGCTGCCGGACATGCCTTTGGTATATGTCGGAGGGGTGACTTCCCGCGCGGATGCGGAAAAGGTTATGGAGAACGGGTTCGAGATGTTCCAGATGGGCCGCGCCGTCCTCGAGGATACGGATTTCGTAAACAAGATGAAGGCCGACGAGAACCATTGCAGCGCCTGCGAGCATACCAACTTCTGTATCGGCCGCATGTACAGTCTCGAAATGTGCTGCCACAAGGTATGCAAGGACATTACTCCGGGACTGAAACGCGAAGTGGAACGCACCATACGAATCAACGACCGCACGGAACGCAAATTGGGTTATAAATAACGTAACGACAGCCAGACGGATTTCCAGGTTCAGGGCAATATGAATTCGTCGAATCGGCTTTTAGTTCTTTTTTACAAGGCGGGACGATCTGCCGCGCCGGATATGCCAGACATCTCCGGTGAGGAAAGTCCGGACAGAACAGGGCACTTCACTGCGGAAATCGCAGATAGGGGTAACCTTATGGTGAACGTAACAGAAAAAAACCGCGCACCTTCGGGTACGCAAGGGTGAAAACGTGAGGCAAGAGCTCACGGCGGATGCCGGCGACGCCATCCGCGTACGTCCCTGAAGTCTGCAAGACCAAATATACTGGCAGTCAAGGGCTGCCCGTCCGATGCCAGGGGGTAGGTTGCGAAGATAAATGGCAGATTCAAAAACAGAAACCGGCTTACAGCCCCGCCTTTTTCAATTTCATTTCAAGAGAGTCGGTGTAGGGTGAAAGATGGAAATGCCTCTGCGAAAGGGCGAGCCATTCGGAGGCGAGGCTGTGCTGGCCGAGGATATAGCAGGCAGCCGCCAGGTTGTATTCCAGACAGGCCTTCTTCTCCATATTCTCCGTCCCGAGCATCGAAATCCATATATCCATGGCTTTCTGCCACTGGTAATCGTTCACGTAATAGTAGGTGTCGTACCAGAGTGCGGAGTCATAGATGAAAAATACGATCTGTTCGGTACTCCAACGTGGAGAAAACCTGTCGCCAGAATCTGCACCGGCTTTCACGGCGGTATTTTCAAGCCTGGACTTCAGGATATACTCGACCCCCTCGTCGGATACCGCATCCCCCACATCGGCAGACACATCCGCCACCGCGCTTCCGCTGAACTGCAGGACAGTGTCGCGGGGATCCATCGAATCGTAGACATACAGGTTCACCGCAAACGGGAATTCGCCCGTCGCAGTGCCGGATCCTGTCTCCGCGTTCCGGCTTCTGGCAATCTTCCCCTCACCGAAAGCAGGTGAATCGAACAGGAAGACCACATCGGACCCCGTATCCATAAGAAGTCCGAGCATAATGTCCTTGTCGGAATAGTCCACGCCGGGCTGCTTCCCGACACGATACAGGGTAATAAGGCTGTCGCCGCTGAAATAATCCGACTCCAGACTCGAAATGAAGGCTGAGGACATGGCCGAAGCGAAAAGGGAATCTGTTTCGGAACCGCTGTCAAGATATGCTACTGAAACAGTCTTGCCTATCAGATCCACTCCCGAAGCCGACGGCCGGCGCATCTCGACATCGAGGAGATATGCCGAAGGGCCGCATCCTGCGGCTAAAAACATAAGTGCTGCAACCGCCGGCAAAAAAGCCGCCAATGCCGTCCTTCCGCCGGTTCTGAATTCCCTTTGTCTCATAAATAACGTCGGTTCGATGAATTTATGTTATTCAGGACCAGGGAATTCATCGAACCGTCGTTACGGATTTCTTCGAAATCCAATTTTCTTAAACCC
>CASFLY010000136.1 GCA_949295645.1 uncultured Bacteroidales bacterium
AATTGCAGCTAATGTTGCAATGGTCGCCGTCCTGTTGACGGGGGGGGGGGAGCCTGTTAACTTCCTGTGACGGCATCTATGAAGCGGAAACCGGGCATGTGCAGACCAAGTACGATGAGCCGGACGTCGGCGAGTCTGAAAAACCGCTGGAAACCGCTCCCTATGAAGCGTTGACTTTTACTCTTTCTACACCGCCCGCAGGATTCACGATCGGTGCTACTGCGGATATTACTGTCCGGATCGACGGCCTTGCTACGGACAAGGCTCTTCCTGAAGTTACATATGTGTGGTCCTCGTCAGACAGCGATGAGGCTATAATCAGGCTGGTCGCCGACAATGCTACCGCAACGATAGAAGCTGTCGGGGCCGGTTCGACGACTGTTACCGTTACCTGCGAGGAATATCCGTCTCTGACCGCGTCCGCAGAAATTACCGTAATAGACGGTGAAAATCCGTATCCGTCCATGACTCTGACACTGTCAGGTGTTCCGTCCAGTTTCTATGCAGGTTCTTCTGCTACCATGACAGCCACAGTTGGCAATTATCCTGCAAGTGTGACAGCACCTGTAACTCTCACATGGCGTTCGGAAGATGAAGGGATATTTATCGTTACCGATGCGCAGACATCTTATGCCGGAGTGCCGATGACGGCAACGATAAATGCAGTATCCCCGGGAACTTCCACACTCACTGTAACGTGCGATGAATACCCGTCACTCTCGGCAAGTGTCGATATCAGGGTAACGCCGGCCGAAGAAGCAAGATACAATAAAATCTTTGTTGACTTTGGTCTCGAAACGAGAACAAGCGTTTCCCCATGGAATAATATCGTGAAGTTCGAAAACTACGAACTGAAAGATGAAATGGGGCTGGACAGCGGAGTATCCATAGATTTGTCAAGTTGGACGGCATCGAATAAATACGAAGAATATTATACGACAGGGTTCTCTACTGCTGGAGATATTGAATTCAATGGTATTGTTTTCACGTCAGCTCAATACCAAGACTGGCTGTTTTCCAATAATGTCGCGGAGGCCTCTTTTACGATAAACGGACTGGACCCGACACTGACTTATGAAATGACGACCGTGTCTATAAGGTGGAACAGTGCGGCTAACATAAGGGAAATGTCTTTGGAACTAAAAGGCGAAGGTGAGGTACAAAACAGCGGAACGATACATCAGGGCATCAAATGTAAAGATGCGCTAAAGGAAGGAGAAGAAGCCCAGGAGCCATACTGTTTTGAAGATGACTGGTCAGCTATCGACTGGAGCGATTACTGCAAGATATTTACATTGAAGCCAGATGCTTCCGGTACCATAACAGTGACGCTTAAAGCCAAGAGTGTCGAAACAACCAGTACAAACCAGCAGGCCCACCTGAACGCCCTGGTCATCACCCCGATAAAGCCGGAGGAGGAATAGGCCGGCAGACACGGGTACATTCCCGGACTGTTTTGATTATTGCAACTAAATCACCCCATTATGAAGAACAATACTATCTGCGGAAGTTTCCGTTATGAAACTCCGGCACTGGACTGCAGGGAAATCGCAGTCGAAAAAGGATTCGCCGATTCGGGCGAGACCGATATCAACTCATTGCCTTTCGGGGATGCCCCGGACTACGGCGAAGGTGTGTCGTTATAAATATCTTGAGAAGCGAATCATGAAAAAGATACTTTTTTATTTGACGGCTGTCGCAGCAATGGCGGCGTCCTGTCAGGTCGAAGACCACGCTCCTGCTGTCGGAGTGTTTACTCTGAACGCGGAAATCCCGTCCGGGAATACTGTCGATGCCGTGTCTGTGAAAACTGCCTATCAGGCACCCTACAGCGTCGTCTGGGATGCGGATGAACGGATTTCCGTCATAGCCGGATATCAGGACGGCACCTGTTCCGGATATGAATTCGTAAAAGGCGGAGGGAATGATTTCACTTGCAGCAATGTTGCCGAACCGGAAAACATAAGCGCCCTTTACGCCTTCTATCCTTATACTGCCGGGATGTCCTTCGACGGGGAATACGGGACTGAAGGAATTATCGTCGGCTCGGCCGTTTCCGCTGCGCAGCAGCAGTCCGGGACCGGTGATACAGGACATGTGGACGGCCCGCTGTGCGGCTATACGGCTTCGGTCGGAAGCGACGGTGCCGCCATGCAGATGAAACACCTGTCGACACTGTTCGAGGTCATTGTGAAAAACGATTCGGGAGCTGCATTGAATGTCACAGGAATCACTCTCGGAAACAGCGATGCCGATCCGATGACCGGAACCTTTGTCGCTGACCCTGTGGCAGGAGTGCTGAAACCGGTGGAAAACGGTGTGTCCGGGGACGCGGCTCTGACGGTCACTGACGGAGACATAGCTGCCGAAGCCGGTTCGGAGGGCAGGTTTTACATCACATCCGCTCCGTTCGACCTTCCGGCCGGAGGTACACTCACAGTCACGGTCACCACAGCGGACGGCGGCGAATATGTCATCGAAAAACAGATCCCGGACGAGGAGCACGGGAAATTCGAGGCCGGAAAGGTCAATCATATCAATGTAGAGATAGACGGCGAAGTTGAGCCAAGTTACGCAAGGATTTTCGTGGATTTCGGAATTACAACCGAGGCCGACAGAGAAAGTGAAGCCCCATGGAACAATATAGTTATATTAACGTGAGTTCGATGAATATATATTAGTTATTAACACATTGATTATTAGGAAAATAGCGAAAGTTTTTGTATATTTGAATAAGACAATAAACATCAAAACAACAAAAACAATCGCTATG
>CASFLY010000137.1 GCA_949295645.1 uncultured Bacteroidales bacterium
CCTGAGATCCTTTTCAGGTACGGCCTTTCTGAACATCCAGGCCCCGAGCGGCACAACGCACAGGACGATGCCGGCCAGTACCCAGGCCGTCAGCCTGAAATCGTTCCCCGGAAGCGCGAAAACCGAGTAGACTAACGCACTGAAAAGGACAGGAAAGATCAGAACTCCGGGGAACCATCTCAAAGCCTTGTATGTAAGTATCTTCCATTTCGGAAGCTCTCCATCTGTGGAAATGTTCGCAGCGGTGATGCAAAAGGCTATCTGCAGCAGGACCTCCACGCTGAGCACCACTGCCACGTCGAGCATCAGCGAAGTGTCGGCAAGCCATTCTGAAATCCGGCTTTTGGACTGTTCTATAGCCAGCGGCCACATCAGCCCTGTAAAAAGGGCCAGAACCGCAGCCGCCGCCAATACCGCGTACGGTTTGCTGAAACTTTGTTTGAGGATGAAACTCATCGCGATAAGTATCATCAGGACAGTTACTGCCGTTTCCATGACATTCAGTATCTAATTTTCTTCCGAAACAGCCTTGCGCCTTTTCCTGACGAAGATGATGATGAAAACGACGGCAGCTATGGCTGCAGCGGCGATAATCGTATTGTTCAGGACATTCGTCAGGGAGCCTGCGGAGTCGGAAAGTTCTTCCTTCTTCATTACCATGCCCTTGGACGAGCCTGCCGCACTCACTTCACGCACCTGCCGGATGTCTTCGCGGTAGCGCTCCGCTGTCCGGCTGTCGGTTTTCGAGGCTATGAAATCCCTCAGCGCGGCATTGTCGCAGACAGCTCCCGAACAGGCAGGCCTGTATTTGTCTATCAGTTCGGTGTGCAGCTGCGCGATGTCTGCAAGCTGCTCTTCGGAAGCATCCCATAACCCTTTGCGGGCCGTTTCCATCATTACGGCTGTCATTTCCTGGAGTGCCGCCGGATTCTTGTCCTCGAAAAAGCCCTGGACACCGAGCCCGTACGAATCCTTCACGTATACATCGTAGATGCCATCCCACATTTCGTCATCCACGGCCGCTGGCTTCATTACGTTCCACCCGTAGGTGTTTTCGATGGTTTCAGCTATCGTGGCGGCATCTCCCGCACCGCCTGCCATCCGGGCCCTGATGTATTCGGGATTGAAGATGGTCGTCCGGCTTTCCACTCCCATCGCCTCCTTGATTTCCTGCATCCTGACATTGTTCCTGTTGCGGTAGTCGCTCAGATAGGCATCGGGATCCTTGCCTGTAACGCTGCGTACTGCAAGGTTCATCCCGCCCATGAATTCATACACGTGGTCGAGGCTCAGGGCACCCCAGGTGTTGCTTTGCCGCGGCTGTACCACGGCATCGGTTCTCGACAAGGCCGCCTCGAAAGCATATTGCCGGACTTCCTCCCACTTTTCTTCACTTCCGTAGTATGCCCCCATATTGTTCAGGTACACCCGGGCCACTTCGTTTTCATCCTCCCATCTGTCTCCTGCCTGCACCATTCCCTGAATGCCTGTGCCGTAGTTCCCGTTTACTCCGCCGAAGACCCTGTATGTCGATACTTCACGGGCTTCCTTGGGCGTCAGCCCTTTCTCCGTGAGGATCCGCTCCATATTCACAACCCCTTCCGCCACATAGTTTTCATAGACGTCGTTTTTAGAGGCTGCGGCCATTTCCACTGCGCGGGTGATCAGGAAAAGGCGGGATGCGGCGATGTCGCGGAGCTGTCCGCTGGTCTGGACCACCACGTCGATTCTCGGACGGCCGAGCTCCCCGGACGGGATGAGTCTCAGGTCGGTGACGCGGCCGAAAGCATCTCTCACCGGTTCTACACCGAGCATATAGAGTATCTGGGCGATTGTGGCGCCTTCCGTTTCTATGAATTCACTGCTCCAGAGAGTATAGCTGACGTTTCTCGGGATGCTGTCGTTGTGGCGGGAACGGTACAGCTGTATGGTATTCTCTGCCAAAGCCTTCCCTTTTTCCCATGCTTCTTCTCCGGGAGTGGCTTCGGCATTGATTGCGTACAGGTTGCGTCCGGTAGGCAGGGTGTTCGGATTGGCCACGGGATCCCCGCCTGGCGAAGGGACGGTGTAGCCCCCGTTCAGGGCGTTCACTATGCCGTCGAGTTCTTTCTCGGGGCTGCCCCTGAGTGCATTCCTGTACCTGATGATATTTTTCAAGGCGGTTTCAGCCTCGGATACGGCGGATGCCAGGGCTTTCTCCTCGTCAGAAACTTTCCCTCCGGTCATAGCCGCCATCATGCCTGCCATTGCCCCGTGGTTCCCGGCAGCCTTTCCGCCTTCAGCCGAAGGCGCTCCGTCCGGACCGGTCTGTCTGCCGGCGTATTTTGCCGGACTCCCTGGCATTTCCTCGGCCATTCCGACCATCATGGAAAAGATATCGGTGCCGGAGGCGGCGGAAATCCTGCGTGCCGTTTCAAGCTCATCCTGCGAAATCCCGGCTGTCCGGCAGATTTCCGCATCTTCCGGAGCAACGCCGCGGTCGAGAATCCGGTTTACGAGTCTCTTCGCCGGGTCGAGGTATTTCGCCGAAAATTCCGCCTTGCGTCTTTCCATGCCGGCCGCGGCCCTGCCCTTGGCCTTGTCTATCGCATACAGCCCGTAAGCCACCGGATCCGAACTCATGGCAAGTACGGTGTTTTTTACCGATTCGCCGTCATACGGTTCGCCCATTACGTACAGGGCTCCGGTCACTTTTTCGTTTACAAGTTCCTCCGCAAAATTTTCTATCCGCGCTATCTCGGCTTCCGAATAGCCTGTGCCGGGAATGGTGTCGAGCCCCAGCTCCCTGTGTATCCCAAGTCTGAGCACTGCTTCTTTTACGGCTTTCGAAGCCTTGTCGACGGCTTCCGTGTCCGAGGCGCCGTTTCCTACCAGGCTGCCGTATTCTTTCAGCCTGTCATTGAGTTCCGAATAGATGCCCCTTACTCCGCTCTCCATAAACGGCGGGGTCAGATACGACTGCAGCGTCGCGTATGACCTGCGTTTGGCTATCATGCCTTCCCCGACATTGGATATGGTGTATACATACAGGTGAGGCAGGTCGCCCACGAGCCTGTCGCTCCAGTCGTACCGGCAGAGCGCCACCTGTTTGCGCGGCGTGAACTCCAGGCTTCCGTGCGTTCCGAAATGGATGACGGCATCGGCCCCGAACCCGAACTGTGTCCACAGATACGAGGCGATATAGGCGTGCGGAGGGGCGGCATCCGTTCCATGCACTATTTCGAAATCATTGTCTCCCATACCTGCGGCAAGTTGCGGAAGCAGGACGATGTTGCCTAACTGCAGGCGTGCTAAAGCCAGATTACCGTCTTCTGTAGCCATATAGGTTCCCGGAAATTCTCCGTTCACGGCATTCGCTTCTTTTATAAGCCTTTCCCCGAGCGCTTCCGATGTCCACCGGGCATATTGTCCGGGGGTTATTATCTCAGGATCGGATTCGCTGATGAATTTTTCCATTGCCCCATGGGCGTAATGGCCGAACACGGCCCCGTATTTCTGGATCATTTTCCCGAGCCCTTCGGCCGAATCCGGCAGTCCGGAGACGTCGTACCCCTCTTTTTTCAGGCGCAGAAGCAGATTGTACAGCGACGGCACGACTTCCATCCCTCCGGCAGACAGGGCGCTCTGTCCGGGACCCTTGAAATAGTAAATGGCGACCTTTTTCTCTGAGTTCGGCTTGTTTTCTAATGAAATATAGTTGTTTACAGTGTTCACGAAGTGTCCGAGACGCTCCGGGACGGCGTGCAGGTACTGGAGCCCGTCTTTTTCGTCGATGTAGTTGCCGAAAAGCACGTATGGCCTTATGGCCCCGTCTATTTCAGGCGTGACGACGCTCTGGGACAGGAAGCCCCCGCTCATGCCCATAGGGTCGTTTTCCCAGTCTTCCACCAGGCCGTTAATGTTCAGAGGTGCGAACAGCGGTACGTTTTTCCGGGTCAGGAAATCCACGATATAGTCTCCCATGCGTCCGTGAGCCATATTTATGACAGCAGAGACCCTGACGCTGTCGGCGTGTCCGCGGCCGAAGAACGTTTTTGCGAAACGTACGGGATAGACAGTATTCCCGGTCTTTTCCAGCTCGCGGATAAGTCCGGACGGCTCTCCCATCTGGCCCGTGATGATGATTCCGGGCGAGTCTGCCTTGTACAGGCCGTTCCGTTTCAGGAAGTTTTCGTATTCCGCCACTGAGTCGAAGCCGAGGTCTTCATTTTCGGGATCGGAAGGATCCGGATGATAGAGAAGGTAATAGGTCCGCTCTTTCGCCTCTTCCGGCTCCGATGTTCCGATGACCTTCCGGTCGATGTTTTTCCTCACGTAGGCGAGCATGTTCCTGTAGTTCGCGCGGCCTCCTCCGGCAAGATATGCCTTCAGGTCTGCGGCGGCCGTGGAATCCACGGAAACAATCTCGTTCCGGGGGTCGGTGGCGGCAGTGACCAGTACGGGAAGCCCTCTTTCCGCAGCCCGGCCCAGGGTGTCTCTCTGTCCTGCCGTGATGCGGATGCCCATTCCGTTGATGAAGACCATGTCATAGCGCCTTGCCTTGGAAAGGTCCTCCACGGGAAGTTCGCTGATCCTGATGAACCTGTTGTCATTCGACTTCGATATCTGTCCGAGGTCGGTGACCTGATAGTTCACGAAAGCGATTTCCGTAGGGGACATAAGGCAGTTCCACAGAACTGCCGATACGGCAGCCGCCACTACGGTCGCTCCTGCGGTGATGATTGTCTTTTTCCTTTTCATTCCTGTCCTTTAACTTTGTCTTTATATTAACGTCAGTTCGACGAATTTATGTTGTTCAGGACCAGGGAATTCGTCGAACCGTCGTTACGGATTTCTTCGAAATCCATTTTTCTTAAACCC
>CASFLY010000138.1 GCA_949295645.1 uncultured Bacteroidales bacterium
CAAGGGGGAGGATATAGACAAGAAAGTGTCCGTCCTCAGCGGAGGAGAACGGGCAAGGCTCGCAATGGCGAAGCTTATTCTCAAACCGTACAACCTGCTGGCACTCGACGAGCCGACGAACCACATGGACATCCGTTCCAAGGACATCCTGAAACAGGCCCTGAAAACGTATGACGGCACATTGATCATAGTATCGCACGACAGGGACTTTCTGGACGGGCTTGTGGACAAGCTCTACGAATTCCGGGACGGGAAAGTCACGGAGCATCTCGGCGGAGTGGAGGACTTCCTGAGAAAGCGGAAAATAGAAAATCTGAGCGAACTTGAACGCAAGGCCGGGCCGTCCGGAGCGGTGCCTGAAAAGCCGGATACTGAAAAACCCGAAATTTCCGTTGCCAGGACAGAATACAATCAGAAAAAGTTCGTCTCCAAAGAGGAACGCAAGCTGAAAAACAGGATAGCCTTCCTCGAAAAGGGTATAGAAGAGGCGGAAGCGAAAATGAAAAGAATAGAAGCCGTGCTGGCTGCGCCGGGCCCGTCCGACGATATTATGGAGCTGACACGCGAGTACCTGGAGCTCAAAAGGGAAGCGGACCTGAAGACCGGAGAATGGGAGGAACTGGTCGGCTCCTTGTGACGGAAACGCTGCCCTGCCGTCCCCCGACGTATTTGTGATAAAACAAACCAGTCAAGATAATGGAAGAACAGAAACTGCAATATTTGTTCGGGCTGCATCCCGTCATCGAGGCTCTCAGAGCAGGAAAGAAATTCGACAAGGTTCTGCTGAAGCAGGGTCTGGAGGCTCCGCAGTTCAGGGATCTTATGGGACTTTTGCAGAAAAACGGGATTCCTTTCCAGTTCGTGCCTGTGGAACGGCTGAACCGGGTAGTCCGCGGGGCGCATCAGGGTGTGGTCGCCTATATTTCGAAAATCGACTACGTGCCTTACGAAACATTGATAGACACGGCTTTGGCTACAGGAAAGCATCCTCTTATAGTGATTCTGGACGGTGTGAGCGACGTACGGAATCTCGGTGCCATCGCCAGGACCCTCGAATGCGCCGGAGGAAGCGGGATAATAGTCCCTGCAAAAGGCGGTGCAGCCATAAATGCCGATGCCATCAAGGCTTCCGCCGGTGCCCTGATGAGGCTTTCCGTGGCTAAGGTGCCGAATCTGAAACTTGCAGCCTATTATCTGAAACAGAGCGGATTCAGGATTCTGGCAGTGACGGAGAAGTCCGACAGGCTGATCTACGAAGCCGATATGACCGGGCCTTGCGCTTTCGTCATGGGCTCCGAGGGAAAAGGCATCTCGCAGGGTATGCTGGAGCTGTCCGACGACAGGGTAGCCATCCCTATGGCTGGCGGCATTTCGTCCCTGAATGTTTCTGCGGCAACGTCCATCGTCCTTTATGAGGCTGTCAGACAGCAAATGAAATAGTATATCCCGCCTATGTTTGTCTTGGATTCCCACTGCGACACCCCGTCGCAGATCTACAGGCTGAGAGACATCGGGATATGGAACAGCCATGCCCAGGTGGATTTCCCGAAAATGAAAAAAGGGGGAGTGGACGGTTCTTTCTTCGCCCTGTATGTCCCCCATGGTCTCGCCCCGGCGGAGGCGACTTCCTATGCTGTGAAACTCCTGGCTGCAGTGTACGACACCCTGGCCGCAAATCCGGACAAGGCAGTGCTGACGACAAGTGCGGCAGAGGCCCTGGCGGCTAAGGAGAAGGGACTTGTATCGGTGTTCCTGGGTCTTGAAAACGGGGCCGCCATACAGGATTCGCTCTCTCTCCTGCGCCTTTTCCATAAAATGGGCGTCCGGTACATGACTCTGGCACATTCGGGGCACAATGACATCTGCGATTCCTGCGCACCGGCTGCGGAACGCTGGGGCGGACTCAGTCCGTTCGGCAGGGAAGTCGTGGCGGAGATGAACAGGCTCGGGATGCTTGTCGACGTATCCCACATTTCGGACAAGGCATTCTACGACGTTCTGGAATGTTCCTCTGCCCCTGTCGTGGCCACCCACTCCTGCTGCAGGGCTTTGTCCGGGCATAAAAGGAATCTTACCGATGATATGATAAAGGCCCTGGCCTCCAACGGAGGCGTGCTGCAGATCAACTTTTACCCTGTGTTCCTGGACCAGGAATTTGGCGCGGTACTCGACGCTTCCGGAATTATGGAAAGAGGGGAGGCGGCAGAAGCCGAATTCATAGGCGACCCGGCGGACGAAAAAAAACGGGCGGCCTGGTATGCGATTGAAGACGAGCTGGCTGCGCTGAAAAGGCCGTCGTATAAAAGGATTGTCGACCACATCGACCATGCGGTTTCGCTTGTGGGGCCCGATCACGTCGGTTTGGGTTCGGATTTCGACGGCATCGCAGTGACTCCGGAAGGACTTGAAGACATCTCCGGATTCGGCATTATTTTCGACGAACTGCGCTCACGCGGCTATTCCGCCACCGACATTGAGAAAATCGCAGGAGCGAATTTCATGAGACTTCTATGATGCCCGGCCCGTCAGTCCCGGTTCATAATAAACCTGCGCAGGGCGTCCAAAGCCGAGGCGGCGAAACGTTCGATGTTGCGGAGACGGTCGTTGCGGAAATTGAATCTCATCGTTTCAGTGCCGGACGCCGAACTGACGCCGACCCATACGAGGCCTACAGGTGTGCTTTCCGTGCCCCCGCCAGGGCCTGCAATGCCGGAAGTGGCCACAGAATAGTCGCTGCCGGTAAGCCTGCGCACCCCTTCTGCCATGGCTGCCACGCATTCCGGGCTGACGACGCCATATTTATCCACGATTTTCTCAGGGACGCCAAGGACTTTTTCCTTGACGGAAACTGCGTAGGACACCACAGAGCCGAGGAACCAGGCCGATGCCCCCGGTACGGAAGTCAGGAGAGAAGCCATAAGGCCTCCCGTGCAGGATTCGGCCGTGCTCACCGTCTTTCCTGAGGCCAGCAGCAGTTTTCCGATGACTTCGGGGAGGGTTTCTCCGCAATCCGAATATATGGCATCTCCGAGGATTTCCCGCAAGCTGGCTGTCCGGCTGTCGATGATTTCTTCTGCGCCCTTGCCTGAACCCGGGGCTGCGGCCGAATCCCCGTCTTCATAAACCGACAGCCTCAATGCAACCCCTTTCAAAGGATCCGGCAGATATGCAAGGCGGACATTCCCGGGAAGGGCATTTTCCCAGGCTTCTATCTTTTCCGACAGGGCGGATTCGGCGATTCCGTAAGTCATTACAGTCCTGTGCACTATGTCCGAAAGGCGGAACGAATCCCTTATGTCTGCTATCACGTCGGGCATGGCCCCGAGAGCTTCGTACGGGACTCCCGGCAGGGAATACAGCACGGCCTTGTGGCCGCAGGACGTCTCCGGGAATCTTGTGACCGTTATCGGAGCCGTGCCGAGCCTGTTGGGAATTATGTCGCAGTTTGCCGGCACAGAAGCCTGCAGACGGTTTATTTCGAGCAGGTCGAGGCCCCGCGACGAGAGGATGCGGCGGATGATTTCCAGCTGTTCCCCGTTTATGACATATTCGCGGCTGCCCGACAGTTCATATATCACCTGTTTCGTGACATCGTCCCTTGTCGGTCCCAAACCTCCGGTCACGATTACGATATCGCTCCGTCGCAGTTCCCTGTCGAGCGTTCCGGCGATTTCATCCTTTTCGTCGCCGACCGAAACCATTTCACGTACACGTATTCCGGCCTTTCCGAGCTCCCTGGCTATGGCAGACGAATTGGTATCCGTGATCTGCCCTATGAGAATCTCGTCTCCGATGGTGCATATGCTTGCCGTTGCCGATGTCATTTTTGTCCGCTCTCCATAATATGCTTCTTGATTTCCCGTACAAGCGACGGTCCTTCGTAGATGAAGCCGCTGTAGATTTCCACGAGGGAGGCCCCGGCATCGAGCATCTCCCGGGCCTGAGCCCCGGACATGATGCCTCCCACCCCAATAACCGGCAGCTTTCCTTTCGATTTGGCGCTGATATACCTTACGAGTTCCAGACTTTTTGCATACAGCGGGGCTCCGGACATACCTCCGTTGCCGATAGCCTCGATTTTTTCCGGATCGGCCGTCAGTCCGTCGCGGGAACGGGTAGTGTTTCCCGCAACGATACCGTCCACACCCGACATCAGGCAGTAGTCTATGATTTCATCCAGCTGCTGGTGCGAGATATCGGGCGATACCTTGATGAGAATCGGTCTGTATTCGTCGAAATACATCCTGAGTTCCAGCAGTTTGTCCACGATGTCCGACAGGAAGGAGACATCCTGCAGGTCCGAAAGCCCGCTCACGTTGGGACACGAAATGTTTACCGTGAACATGTCCACGAAATCGTACAGCATCGCGAAAGCCGACTCGTAGTCTTTCGACGCATCGTCGTTTATGCTTGTGGAGTTCTTGGAGATATTCCCGGAGATTATGGTTCCGGGCCGTGCCTTTTTCAGCTGTTCCACGGCATTTTTCACCCCTTTGTTGTTGATGCCCATCCTGTTGATGATGGCCCGGTCCTGCACTATCCGGAAGAGTCGGGGCTTGGGGTTGCCGCTCTGGGGCTCCGGAGTCAGGGAACCTATCTCGATGAAGCCGAAACCGAAGTTTGCCAGGTCATTGTAAAATTCGCCGTTCTTGTCGAGGCCGCCGGCCAGACCTACCGGATTCTTGAATTTCAGGCCGAAAACCTCGCGTTCGAGAGCCGGATCCTCCTTTTTGTAAATGAGCCTTACGATCGCCCTGGCGAACGGAATGTATCTTAACAGCCTCAGGCCTGAAAAGGTCAGGTTGTGGGCGGTTTCCGGGTTGAAACTGAACAGTATCGGTCGGATAAAATGTCTGTACATCGGACAGGATTTTTGATTTTGCGCTCAAATGTAGATAAAATTCACGAGTATCGGAACAGATTTCCGGACCTGAAGGCTGTTATTTCTGGAGTTCTTCGAAAGTGCCGTCATCGTAGAACACTATGACACGCTTCGCTTTTCGTTGACTTGCAAAAACTTGCGACTGTTTTTCGTCCGTTTCATGCCCTTGAGGCTCCGTTTTTCCGGCCGGTGCGGGGGAGTCTGCAGGAATATCGGGCGTATAAACGGTATGAAGTCCCGTATCTCTGTCGGCAGGAACGGAATTTACATCTGTAATGTCCGGCGTTTCTGTCGGGAAAAGCGACTGACGGACAGACGGTGTCTGAATGTCCTTGTACATTTTCCCTTTGCCGGAAATCAGCCATTCTATATTCAGGGAAGGGTAGTTCCTGATGAGACTTGCGAAAAATTCATATCCCGGCCTGTTCCGGCCTGAGAGTATATGCGATATGCTTGCCCTTGCAACATTGAGCCTGTCGGCGAAGGCTGCCTGGGATATGTTTTCAGCAGCAAGAAACTGTTCGAGTCGTTCGTTCATTTTCGTATCCGGTTTGTTTACAAAAGTAATAAGATTTTTGATAACAAGTGTAAATAAATTGCAATTAACATTTGGCAACAGGGGAGTAAGGACATCTTTATTTTATTCAAGCAATAGTTTAGATAAAATATATAAATTACTGAGTTTTTATCTATTATCCATTATATCGACAATCATTCTCCTTTTCCGGTCCCGATACCGGACAAATTAACATCCAATACTTGTACCGATACTTTATATAAACTGCATAAGCAACTGATTTCATATCATTTAAGCGTTGGTACTTTTATTATTTACTTTTGTCATTTTTACGTATGTCAATTATTACCATACGTAAAAACACTGCGGAAAAACCGCCTGTTCGTATTTACATTGCTTTCACCTGTCTGTTAATCTTGTGAATTACATCTGTAATCATTTTATATTTCACGAGAATTGCGTATTTTCGCAGGCCATAACCCTTGCAGGGAAAATTCAAACTGTGCACAGGCATGATACCTGAAATCAAAATAACCGATTTCGACTATCTCCTGCCGGAAGACAGGATTGCAAAATATCCGCTTCCACGGCGCGATATGTCGAAACTTCTGAAATATTCGGACGGAAATGTCTCGGAACATGCTTTCCGCGACATAGTGGATTTCATCCCGGAACATTCCATAATGGTCTTCAATGACACGAAAGTGGTCCCCGCGAGACTGCATTTCCGCCGTGCTACCGGAGCCCATATCGAGATTTTCTGCCTGGAACCCGTACAGCCGGCGGAGTACAACCTGATTTTCGCCCGGACCGACAGATGCCGCTGGAAATGTATCGTAGGCAATATTAAGCGATGGAAATCGGATGTCCTGACACTTTACAACCCTGAAAACGCCGAAGATGTCTCAAAGATGAACCTGCGTGCGGAAATGGTGGGGAGAGAACAGGAAACAGCTACCGTGGAGTTTTCCTGGGATGGCGGGCTGCCGTTTTCAAAGGTTCTGGAAATCTGCGGAAGCGTCCCGATACCGCCGTATCTGAACAGGGAGTCCGAATCCATCGATACCGAGAGATACCAGACACTCTATGCTAAATTCAGAGGCTCGGTGGCAGCCCCTACCGCCGGACTGCATTTCGCAGAGACCGAACTCGACGCTATCCGCGGCAAGGGCGTGGATATGGAAACGGTATGCCTGCACGTAGGGGCAGGAACGTTTTTGCCGGTGAAGTCCGACCTGATTTCCGGACACCGGATGCACAGGGAGCCGTTCATTGTCCGGAAGGCTTTCCTGAATGACCTCATTTCATCCGACAGGCCGCTTACAGCCGTCGGCACGACATCCGTAAGAACCTTGGAATCACTGTTTTATGTCGGAGTAAAATGCATCGAGGAAGGGCAGCCGTCCGACATCGGCCAATGGATGCCGTACGAAAGGGAGTATCCGTATTCTACGAAAGAGGCCCTCGGGGCCATAGTTGATTACCTCGATGCCGCAGGCCTTGAAGAACTGAGCGTCGGGACACGTATCATCATCGTCCCGGGATTCAGATTCAGGCTCACGGACATACTCGTGACCAATTTCCATCAACCGCAGAGCACCCTCCTGCTGCTCGTATCGGCATTCGTAGGGGGAGACTGGAGGAAAATATACGATTTCGCACTCTCGCACGGATTCCGTTTCCTGAGCTACGGCGACAGCTCGATCCTTTTCCGCGTCGGATGAGACGGCTTCCATTATTGAAAATGTCGCACGGAAATGCTATCTTTGCATTCCTTATAATAAAAGAAAAAACTCTATGATCGATTTGTCAGAATTCGAAAGCATCAGCCCCTACACGGACGAAGAAGCCGTCAAGGCACTTCAGATAGTGGCTGAAAACCCTGTTCTGAAAGAAGTTTCGCAATATTTTTTCCCTGAAGAGTCACCGGAATACCTGCAGAACCTGCTGAAAAATGTAAGGAGCATCGATGATTTCCAGATAATGGTAATGTCGAAAGTGATAGAATGGGTGCTCGAGCATACGGCGCACAATTTTTCCTATGACGGCATTGCCAACATCTGCGGCGAGCGCAAGTTCCTCGCCCTGTCAAACCACAGGGACATCATCCTCGATCCGGCCATCACCCAGCTCGTACTTTTCAGGAACGGGATTCCTCTGACCGAAATCGCAGTGGGTGATAACTTGATTACCAACAAGTTCATCGAATATCTCATCCGTTCCAACAGGATGATAAAGGTCGTAAGGGGCATTTCCGCCCGCGAACTCTACCTGTCTTCGCAGATGCTTTCCAAGTACATCAGACTGAACATCACCGAGCAGAAAAGTTCGATATGGCTTGCCCAGAGACAGGGGCGGACCAAGGACGGCGAGGACATCACCGAACAGGGCCTGCTTAAAATGCTGGACATGAGCGGCTCCGCCGATTTCAGGAAAAATTTCGAAGAACTGAATATCATCCCTTTAAGCATCTCCTACGAATACGAGCCCTGCGACATCCTGAAAGCCCGGGAACTGCTTATTTCACAAAAGCAGAAGTACGTAAAGGCGCCGAACGAGGATCTGAACAGCATCCTTACGGGAATCAAGCAGCAGAAAGGCAATATCCATCTGAATATAGGCACGCCTCTGACATCGGAGGAAATTGACGCCGCCTCGAAATGCGACAAGAATGACCGTTACCAGTGGATACGCCACGCAGTCGACCTGCGCGTGATAGAAGGCTACAAACTCTGGAAGACGAATTACATAGCTTACGACATCGCCAACGAGTCTTTCAAATACAGTGACAGATACACTCCGGAGGATTCGGAGGCTTTCGTGGAATATATGGAACACCAGCTCGACACGGTGGAAAAATCGTTGAACCGAGACGGCCTGAGAACGCTGTTCCTGAAGATATATTCGAATCCGGTACTTTCCAAGGAGCTTCTTGCCGAAAAACTCGAACTTCCTGGATGGAAGCTCCAGTGGGGACGGTAGACATGCGGATTCTTTCTCTCGAATGAATGACAAGTTTTGTCATACAATTTATATTATGTTAAGTAATGTGTCGGGGCGAATCCCCTGCACGACTGTTTGCAAAGGACGGTGAAAAAAATTCTGAAATATACGGTAACCGTAATTCTGACTGCTGCAGCGTATGCTGCCGCAATCCTGACGTTTACCGTAGACAGCGGAAACGGCGGAGAGAGTCCGGACATCATCCGGTCCGGAAATCCAGCCGGGTTCGAAGACCTGCGTGACTTCAGCGGCTTTTTCGCATACAATGCCATCGACGGGACCGCTGCGGAACTGAAAACCGCAGAAAAAAAGGTTCTGGTCTGCAGAAATACGTTCCCGGACTCCGGATACAGCCCGGCCGGGACGAGAAGGCCTGGTGCTTCCTGGGCCAAATGTGCTGCGGGAGGCATTTCAAACCCTTGTCTGTCAACTAAATACTTTTTCCTTTTACATAATGACGAGATTCTCGGGGACAGTCTTCCGACCGGTTCCGAGAGGATACATCTGCTCAGGATTCTGATAATTTAGATGCTTTCCTGCCCTACTGCCGTCTTCGCCCTCCGGATTCTTATCCGAAACGCCCGGACGGGGGTTGAAGCCGGCTTGGCTCAAAAGTCGATGTCCGGGACGGAAAAGCATTTTATAAAATTTATCAAAACCTTAAAGACATGGAAAAGGAATTCAGCAGGGTACGCTCTGCACAGGATATTATTATCTCATTGATACTCATCGTCGGAGGCGCGGTTCTGGTAGCGATGCCGACTTCTACTTCGGTAAACATAGTAGGTTTCTTCCTCATTTTTGCAGGACTTATCCTCGTTTTCACCCTCAAGACGAGCTACAGACTCGACGGAACTAAGGAAATCTACAGAAAAAAGGAAAAATTCTTCGCCCAGAGCAAAAAGGATTCGTTTACGGCGGCTCTTTCCAAGGCTCCTGAAACCATCGACATTGCCGAGGAGAACAAGGGCAACGGGCTCAGAATCGACGTTTACTACAACAGGAAGACCGACAAGGCATATTGCAGGCTTTACGAGTACATCCCTTACAGGTACGAGCCTTGCTCCCCTGTCTTCGAGTACAAGGCCAGCCAGGTGGAAAATCTGATTAAATGACGCAGCGACTGCAGTTGTCGCTTACGCAATGTATCTGCCCGAGCGCAGTCGGGAGATCCGATCCCGACAAAGTCGAAAAGAAAAAACCGGTCCGAATGGGCCGGTTTTTTTCCTGAATATTTTTATCTGCTGAACGTCAGCACTCCCCTGTTGTCAGCCTCTTCTGTCCCTGCGGGCTTCCCTGCGCGCCTCCTTGCGTTCACGCTTGGCCTTGGCGATGTCGTCGTACTTGTTGCCCATAGCGATGTGGAAACCGAATCTCATATTGAAATTTATCTCGTTTATCGGGACAACAGGCAGGCTGAACCCTTCTGAAATCGGGAAATTCGTCACCTCCATAAACGTATAGTCGCTTCCTATGAAGAAACCTATTCCTGAGCGAGGGATGAATTCCACCAGCCAGCCGAGGGACCTGGAAGCGTTCAGCATCGAATAGTTCACCCCGAGGTTGAACCATTTGCCCGGCCGCATATTCAGGGCCAGGGTAAGCTCGTTTCTGGTGCTCGTATAGCCGAATTTCGCATTGTAGAGCAGACCGAGACTCATCCTGTTCCAAAGGAAAGGCACTTCGGCACCGAGGTACAGATTGGGCCTGATTCTGGAAGTGACTGCACCTGAAGGGGTCACCTCTTCGAAATCCGCCATTTTCATGAATTCGTCCTTTATTTCCTCGAATGTCTCCTCGAAATTCATATCCTTGCCGAACGTGATGTCGTCGAGGCCGGCGTACTGGACATTCCCGGATGACTTGAACTGCTGTATCCCGCTCTGGTCGTATTTTATGAAACCGAGATCCGTCACTGAAGCGGAAAACCTGATGCTGTCGAAGAATCTGTTGATGTAAAGGCGGTATTCAAGACCGAAGTCCAAAGCCGCGCCCATGCCGGCAAGCCCCATCCGGGCCGGATCGAAATTTCCTATGTCGATCTTGTTGTCATCGCTGATGCCGACATCCAGCCCCTTCATAGCCAGATATGCTGTGGCATCCGTGTTTACCGACCACATGTCCGAACCCATCCTCAGCTTCATATCGGTTATCCTGAGATCGAGCCTGTCTACGGCTGCAAGGAACTTGAACCGGATTCCGGCGCTCAGGCCTTTGACAAGATCGGAAAAATTGTGTGAATAGCCTAATGATGCCTCTAAATAGGCATTCTGTATGACGCTGAGATTCCGGAAGTTGTACTCCTGCGGATCTGTGGCTGCACCTACTTTCAGGAAAGTGAACAGGTCTCTCGGGATGTTCACCTCTCCGTCCACCTTCAGGCCGAGGCCTATGGACCAGAAACTGTTTTTCCCTGTGAAAAAGCCTATGTTCAGTATATCGGTGTCGACATCGATATCAAAATGCGGATTGGCCGGAAGGCTCTTCAGGAATGTGTCCGCCGACACGTCCGGGTGCATGAATGTAAGGAACGTCCCTTCCTGTGAAGGATAAAGGAAATTCGACATTCCTATATTGCTTGTCAGCCCGAAACCGAGGTTCGTCAGCGGCGTGAAGCCCAAATACGAGGAACGCGGCACGAATGCAGGATTCAGTTTGTTCCTGTACACCGAATATTCGGAGAAGTAGGTTCCTCTGAGAGTCTCCCCGCCCGCAAGGAGCGGAAGGAGACATGCGATAAATACGATATATAACTTTTTCATATGACAGTCAGTTTAATTGGCGGAACCTTCCGTGTCGCCGTCCTTGTTTTCTTCGCTTTCACCGAGTTCCCTCAGGTCTATGGTCACGCCGCCAGGGACCTTGACTTTCAATGTAGCCTTGATATAGGAATCTTCCGTGACAGGTTCGCCTGCCATATTCCCGGATGTGACTTCGAAGTACATCTTGATATAGCTCAGATCCGTACCGTCGGCACCTTCGGCAAGTTTCAGGGCCACGTCCAGGTCGGACACCGAAGGATGCGTCATACTTCCTGCCTGGATAGGTATCTGCATGGCTTCGGACGGTATGACCTTCTTTTCCGAATCCAGAAGTTCCAGCCTGAGAGCGAGTTCAAGCGGCAGGGTCGATTCGATGGAACCCGCGATTCCGAGAGAATTCATATTGAGAAGTTCGCCCATAATGGAAGGCAGGGTCTCGCCTTCGCTGTCCGAGCCTGTTTCGGTCCCGTCGGTCTGTCCGTCGTTTTCATCGAGGTCACCGTCGCCGGGGAATGTATAGTCCATGACGATTTTAAGGTCTTCGCCGAATTCCAGCGGCACGATGACGTCATAGTCCAGGGCCAGTTCGTATTCTGCCTGAGGTTCGACTATGAAGGTCTCCGCGCGGTCGGTACTTGCATCTATGTTCAGTTCGATGGAGTCCGGTATTTCCTTGAGCAATTCGCCTATCTCGGCCTTTACGAACCTGTAGCCCTGAGGCATTCCCGTATCCGATGCGGCTATCCAGTAAGAGGTGACGCCCTTGTCCTGGGCAGACTCCTTCTTCGGAACCGTTATCTGTATGCTCTGGGAGTTTTCCGTGTCGGGGACATCGGCGAAAACAGGAGTTATGCTGATGTTCCCCTGCACCGGAATCCCTATATTGCTGGTCACGTCTACCGTAATGTAAGGATTGGCAAAATCCAGCGTGACGTCTTCTCCCTTTATGAAATCCGGAAGTCCCGACAGGTCTACGGTCTGGCTGAGGGCATCGGAACCGTCTTCGTTTTCCTTTTTGAGGGAATATCCTATATTACCGGTGATCTTGCCTATGTTCACGGCCTGGATTCCGCCCTCTACATAGACGAGCACTTCCTGGCCGTTGAGATCTTCAGGATTCTCCACCTTCGGTTCCGACACGAAGACTTTTCCCGTGATGTCTATGGTCTTCATAATTTCACCGGCCTGCTTCAGGTCTTCATAACCGTTCAGATCCAGTCCCGTGATGGCTATCGGATCCATCGAGAATATGTTATCGCTGTCGAAGCTTCCTTCGATGTGCAGGTTGTTCCCGTCATCGACCCGACTGTCGTCGATGATGATTTCCTCCGGCAGTGCCACCACTACATCTATCCGGGGCGCCGAACCGAGATCCGGCATGGAAGCGGCCCTGATGTCCAAGGTCAGCCAGGTGTCCGCAAGTTCGACCCTGTCGATATGCAGATAGTCTATGTCTTCCGGGAATTTCGCCGTGTCGAAGAGCTTTATCTCCGGATGCTCGTCTATCTGGAATTCATACTGGTCCAGACTGACGGTGCAGTCATTGACATCGATGGCTTCTACTGTTCCGCTGACCCTGATTCCGCCTGTCTCGGGATCGGTAAGGGCTTCGATATCTGCCTTATGGAGAATATTCCCGTCGGAGGACTCGGCGACCGCATTTCCGGTGACGCTCACATTGCCCTCTGCGACATAATTCCCATGTTCGTCCTTGTTGTCCGGCCCGACGGTGATGCACTCGATGTAAAGCACGAGTTCGTCCGGGATCTCTCCGTCGATAGTAAGGGTGTTCCCCTCAGGATCGAAATCATAGTCGGAGATATTCCCCTTCGTCCGGTCGAAGACTATCATATCAGGGAAAGAAATCTTCAGTCCCTGCCCTTTTATGTCGAGATTCTGAAGCGCAGGCTTCGACACTTCCACCCTTACGGTCTTGTCGGTCTTCGGGGTAATGGTGACGGTACCGACATCCTCGATCCCGTCCGGGAGTTCCACCCTTACAGGCTCGTCGATTTCAACCGTGTGCGTCAGCGCTTCCGGCTTCACT
The DNA here is from genome assembly GCA_949295645.1 of uncultured Bacteroidales bacterium. Lineage (GTDB taxonomy): Bacteria > Bacteroidota > Bacteroidia > Bacteroidales > UBA932 > Cryptobacteroides. The sequence continues at coordinate 13,212 of CASFLY010000138.1, forward strand.
TCCACCTCGTAATCCTCTACGTACAGGGTCGGTGTGACCGAAAAGGCTATCTTCGGATCCTTCCCGGAAAGGGATTTCAGGGAAAGGGATTTCCCTTCCGCGGTAAATGAAGCCTTCACTTCCACTGTGCCGCTCAGGTCTATGCTGTTCCCAGAATCGGGCTCGCCCGGGACTATGGCTTCCACCGGCAGGCTGATACTCCGTCCGGAAGCCAGGTCTATGCCGGCGATGCTCAGGGTGTTGGTTCCGCTGTCGAAACTTTCGCCGTTGCCGAGAGCCGGCGAAGGAGCGCCGAACCGCATCATTTCAGGGAAGCCTACCGTCAGCGACACGATGTCGGCAGAAAGCCCGGAAATGCCGTCCAGGTCCGTGGATGAAATTTCCAGATCGAAAGCCGAGCCGTCAGCCATGGTCACGGCCCCGATTCCCGTCACCTGTTCCGGGAGCTGTATTGCATCGATATCGACAGGAACGCTGACCGTCTGCTCGTCCGAGATTCCGGCCACATCCATTGTCATATCGTCTATTTTCATGTTTTCAAAGGCGATGCTCACTTCCAGGACGAAGTCATCCTGCACCCCGGAAATCAGGTTCTTGGTAGTGTATATGTTCTCGAAAACGATTTTCCCGCCTTCTCCGGCACCGATGGCAAACGTCTCGAGCAGCTTGTTTCCGTCCCAGTTCATCCCGTCTGCAAGACCGGAGATTGCATATTCATGAGAAGCCGATACTGTCTGCCGGCCGTCGGCTTCCATAATGAGATCTTTTCCGAGATCTATCATGCCATCGGTGTAGTCGGCCTGATTCTGCATCTTGAAAAGACGGTCCAGACCGGTTATCTTTATGTCTGGAGTAATCGTTCCGTCCGAAAGGAAAGAGTTGTGCAACGTGGCGCTTACGACCATTTTGGCGTCCCCGGCGAAGACAATGTCCCGGATGTTGGAAATATTGTCTGAAAGCTCTATGTCCACCTTCAGTTCGATTCCCGCAGCGGTGTTGCCTATGGCAAGGCTTGACGGCATCATCTGCGAAGGAATTCCGAAAGGCTCGTCATCCCCGTACTCCAGACCGTCCGCAAAGCGCTTTATATCACTAATATTATTGTCGATGCCGTAAGACAGAGGATCGTAAGTGCCGAAATCCAGCGTCAGCTGCTCGTCCGTAGGCAGGTACTCCGACAGCCCCATATCCACAGTCTCCCCCATCGGCTCTTTCGGAAGGTATCCGTCGATATCCGGAACCGCCATGCCGTCGAAGGTGATATTGCCTTCATCGCCTTCAGGGAAAACGATTTCGTCGATTTTCATGGACGAAAGGTCAATGTTGATATCCGTACGGACAGGATCCACGTCCAGGCTTATCGGATCGATGGTCAGGTCGGCAGTCAGGCCGTTGATGTCATCCGACAGTTCTACAGGCTCTTCCGCAGCCATCGAAAAGGCAAGGACTCCGTCATTCAGCTTCTTGATGTACTCGAAGTCATCGTCTGTCAGAAGCGAATCCAGCGTCAGCCGCGCAGTGCTTCCGAGCGGGAATACCAAAGATTCTCCGCCGAAAGACACAGTCAGGTCGATTTCCTTGTCGAGGCTGTATTCCTCGTTGACACATGACTGCGGCAGCACAAACAGAAAGGCAGCAGCCGCAAGGGCGGTCGCCGTCTTCGGGAACAAATGCTTTACCATATTATCTTTTCGTTAAGTTTCAACAATATACAAGCCGGTATCGACTGCAGGCAATCACCGGCACATTATTGTGCAAAGTTAGAAATAAAATGTCATATAATGGAAGCAGTTTTTGAAAATTAACATATTTTTGCGGAAATTTACTGAAAGATGGGAAGGAACAAGAAAGACATTATCCTGGAAAATATCGAAATCGAAGCTGTCGCGGCGGAAGGCAAAGCCATTGCAAAGGTGGACGGGGCCGTGCTGTTCGTGCAGTTCGCGGTACCCGGCGACATCGTGGACGTGAAGGTGACGAAAAAGAAGAAAAACTATATGGAAGGCTATATCCTGAGGCTCGTCAGGCCTTCAGCGGATCGCATAGAGCCCTTCTGCAGCCATTTCGGAGTCTGCGGAGGGTGCAAATGGCAGCCTCTCCCCTACCGGATGCAGCTCCAGGCCAAACAGCAGCAGGTCTACGACCAGCTCGTCCGTATCGGGCATCTCGATGTGCCTGAAATACAGCCGATAGTACCATCCGGAAAAACCGAGGGCTACCGGAACAAGCTGGAATTCACATTCTCGAACCGGCGCTGGATAGAGTCCGGGGAAGACCCTGAAGCCATTCCGCCGCAGGACAGGTGCGGGCTCGGTTTTCATGTGGGCAGGTTTTTCGACAAGGTGCTGGACATCAGGCATTGCTACCTTCAGCCGGAACCCTCCGACAGCATCCGCCTCTTTATCAGGAAATACGCGTTGGAGCACGGCCTCGAATTCTTCGATATCCGGAACCACACGGGCTTCCTGCGCAATATGATCGTCCGGAACAATCTCCGGGGCGATGTCATGCTCATCCTCAGCCTCTATCATGAGGACGCGCCTGCCAGAACCGCGCTTTTAGACGCCGTTTCCGGGGCTTTCCCGCAGATAAAGTCGCTGTGGTACGTGATAAAC
>CASFLY010000139.1 GCA_949295645.1 uncultured Bacteroidales bacterium
AATGGTAATCGGCATTTTTGCGGTATTTCGATCGGTATTTTTGTGGCATTTTAATCGGTACTTTTGCGGTATGTCTGCGGATCGATAGCTATTTTGCCTATGAGCGATGAAGCGGAGAATCTCTCCGGTACAGCTTGCCGGCATAGCCTTGATAGTGGCAGGAGTGGCAATGATAAGATTATAAGATATGGAGATATGGACGGAAAATGGTTTGAAATCGCCGAAAAATGCTATCTTTGGTAAGATTTACACGGACAAGATGAGCAGTGAAGAAGGAAACATACTGGTAAAGGGGGCGAAAGTCAACAATCTGAAAAATGTCACTTTGGAGATTCCCCGCGGCAAGTTTGTCGTCATCACCGGAATATCGGGTTCCGGAAAATCGTCGCTGGCTTTCGACACCCTTTTCGCGGAAGGGCAGAGACGTTTTGCGGAGAGCCTGTCGTCCTACGCGAGACAGTTCCTCGGGAGGATGGTGAAACCGGACGTGGAGATGATAGAGGGGATTCCGCCGGCGATAGCCATAGAGCAGAAGGTAAACACCCGGAATCCGCGCTCGACAGTGGCGACGAGCACGGAAATCTACGACTATCTGAGAATCATTTTTGCCCGGATAGGGCGTACGTATTCACCTGTATCCGGGGAGGAGGTGAAATGCCATACCGAAAACGATGTTCTGGAGTATGTCTTTTCCTGCGGGGCCGGGGCGGTGTACATACTTGCGGATCTGCGCTGGAAGGAACGGCAGGACAAGGTGGAGCTGATGCTGGCGCTGAAGGAGGAGGGATATTCGAGATTCTACGCCGACGGCGATGTCGTGAGGATAGAGGATATCATGCGCAAGGCCGGGAGCGGGGAATACCCTCGGGAACTGTACCTTCTGGTGGACAGGCTGAAACTCCCTTCGGCCGGTGCGGGGGAGACAGGCCCGGCAGCTGATGACGACCTGAACGCAAGGCTGCATTCGTCCGTAAGGACCGCTTTCGACAAAGGGGAGGGTACTCTGTATGTCATAACTGACAATGCGGCTCCAAGGCAGTTCGTGAACCGGTTCGAGGCTGACGGGATGACTTTCGCGGAGCCGGATGAATATATGTTCAGCTTCAACAGTCCTCTCGGTGCCTGCCCGGACTGCGGCGGTTTGGGAAAAATCATCGGTGTCAGCGAAGATCTGGTGATTCCGGACAAAAGCAAAAGCATATATGACGGGGCCATTGCCTGCTGGCGCGGAGAAAAGATGGGCTGGTTCAGGGAGCAGATGGTGAAGAATGCCTACAGATACGGCCTGTCGGTGTTCGAGCCCTACTGCAATCTTTCGCAGAGGGAAAAGGATCTCGTCTGGAACGGGCACAGGGCCGACACGGAGGAAGAGTCGGTCATAGGCCTGAACGAGTTCTTCAAATGGGTGGAATCCAACAAATACAAGATCCAGTACAAGTACATGTTGAGCCGTTACTCCGGCAAGACGGTGTGCAGGACCTGCGGCGGAAGCCGTCTGAGGAAAGACGCCCTGTATGTGAAGGTCGGCGGCAGGAACATCCACGAACTGCTGTGTATGAATGTGGACGAACTGTACAGCTTCTTCGAAAACCTGCATCTGACCGACTACGAGCGGAGCATCGTCTCAAAGGCTGTCGAAGAGATACTTTCCCGCCTGCAGTATATCCGGGATGTCGGCCTGTCCTACCTGACGCTGGACCGCGCATCGAATACCCTCAGCGGAGGGGAAAGCCAGAGGATAAATCTCGTGACCGCACTCGGAAGTTCGCTGGTCGGGTCGCTCTACATCCTTGACGAGCCGAGCATAGGACTGCATCCGCGTGACACAGACCGGCTTGTCTCGGTCCTGAAAAAACTCAGGGACATAGGGAATACGGTAGTCGTCGTGGAACATGACGAGGAGATAATGCGCTCGGCGGATATGCTGATAGACATAGGGCCGGGAGCAGGGATAAACGGCGGTGAAATCATTTATCAGGGACAGCCCGGAGCGTCCGTGACGCAGTCTGACATCGACAGATCCCTGACTCTGCAGTATCTTTCCGGCAAAAGGGCCAGATACGTAAGGAAAAAACGCACTCCCGTCTATTCCATAAAGGTGGAAGGGGCGGCCGAGCACAATCTGAAAAACATAGATGTCTCCTTCCCTCTCGGCGTGCTTACCGTGGTGACCGGGGTCAGCGGCAGCGGAAAGTCATCGCTGGTAGGGGATATCCTGTACCCGGCGGTTTTCAGACATCTCAATCATGTAGGGGCGGTGCCCGGTTCCTTCAGGACACTGTCCGGAAACCTCGACAGAATCACGCAGGTAGAATATGTGGACCAGAATCCCATAGGAAAGAGTTCGAGATCCAACGCCGTGACGTACCTGAAAGTGTATGACGACATAAGGAAACTCTTTGCAGAACAGCAGTATGCGAAGATAAACGGCTACACGCCGTCGCATTTTTCATTCAATATCGACGGGGGGCGGTGCCCGGAATGCCAGGGAGAAGGGTTCGTGAAAATAGAAATGCAGTTTATGGCCGATGTTACCATGGTCTGTGAGGCCTGCGGGGGAAAACGTTTCAAGCCCGACATCCTGGAAGTCCGGTACCAGGGAAAGAACATAGACGATATCCTGAATATGAGCGTCGGGGAAGCCGTAAAGTTCTTTGCCTCGCAGTCCGAGCCTTCCGTCAGGAAGATTGCCGACAGGCTGCAGCCCCTGCTCGATGTCGGCCTGTCTTATATCAAGTTAGGACAGAGCAGCAGCACCCTGAGCGGGGGAGAGAGCCAGAGGATAAAGCTGGCGTATTTCCTTTCTATGAATGACGCCCAGGCGAAGTCGCACGGCCAGCACATCCTGTTCATCTTCGACGAACCGACTACGGGACTGCATTTCTATGATGTGGAGAAACTCCTGAAATCGTTCGACGCCCTTTTGGAGAGGGGCCATTCCATCGTCGTGGTGGAACACAACCCCGATGTCATCCGTTCTGCGGACTGGGTCATAGATCTGGGGCCGGATGCCGGAGACCGGGGCGGAGAGATTGTCTTCGAAGGCACGCCCGAGCAGCTTGTGAGGGAGGGCCGGACATATACTGCAAAATACCTAAAATAAATTGTTATGTACACTCTGTTAATCTGGATTGCATCGGTTTTTCTGCGGATAGCGGCCTTGTGGGATAAAAAGACGAGGCTTTTCGTGGAAGGACGCAAAAACGTGATGAAGAAAATAGCCGAAGCAGTTGCCGGGCACAATGATATCATCTGGTTCCATGCAGCATCGATGGGAGAATGCGAAGAAGCCAGACCGGTGATCGAGGCTTTCAGAAAACGCTATCCGGAAAGGAAGATACTTCTGACCTTTTTCTCGCCGTCGGGGTATGAAGCCCGAAAGGACTGGAAGACAGTCGACTGGGTATTCTACCTGCCGTTGGACACCTGTTTCAACGCAAAGAAGTTCGTAGAGACAGTCCGTCCGTCAAAAGCGATATTCACGATAGGGGAGATGTGGTTCAACTACCTGAACCAGCTTAAAAGGCACAATGTGGACACATACATAATGTCAGTGCTGGCTACAAAGGATTCCGCATACCTCAAATGGTACGGCGGCCCGTACCGCAAGGTCCTGAAATCGGTATACAAATGCGTGATGGTCAAGAACGGGGAGACCAAGGAAATCCTCGAAGGAATAGGCTGCCGCAATGTCGTTGTCACCGGAGACGCCAGATTCGACAGGGTCGCTGCCATAGCTTCGGAAGACTGGCATGACAGGATAGTCGAGAAATGGGCAGGCGGAAAGAAAGTCGCCATAGCGGGAAGTTCCTCGGCTCCGGAAAACGCCCTCTTCATACACCTGGCCGAGACTTATCCGCAGGACAAATTCCTTTTTGTCCCTCACGATCTCGATGAAAAGCCGATAAGGCATATTACGGATACATTGTCCGGGAGAGCCGTGCTCTATACGGATGTGGAATACGTCTTTTCTTCCGGCATTCCTCAGAATGTCAGGGAAGATGCGGCACGCAGGCTCGTTTCTGCCCAGGTGCTGATAGTGAACAAGATAGGTATCCTGTCCAGGCTTTACCGCTACGGATGGTGCGCACTGATAGGGGGAGGCTTCGAGAATCTGCCGCACAGCGTCATGGAGGCCGTCATCTACGGGATGCCGGTAGCGATGGGGCCCCAGTACCACAAGAATACCCAGTTCGTGGACCTTATGAAGTCCGGGGCCGCAACGCCTGTAACGACCAATGCGGATATCCTTGCCTGGTATGAAAAATTCAGGGACAATGCCGGCCTGTTGTCCGAGATTACGGAAACCGAGGCGAAATACTCGATGTCCAACATCGGTGCGACACTCAGGATCATGGATATCGTCGATTCCTGACGTCAGTCTACCACGATTACGATGAGTTCGGAGCAGTTGACGGGGTAGCCGGCTTCCATATACAGGAGCCCGCTGCCCCTTTCCTTTGTGTAAACCGTTACTGAAGAGCCGTCGTCCCCGATGGCGTAATCATAAATTCCCCGGCCCTTATCGTACTCCAGCTCCTCTATTCCTATGTCGAAAGGGGCCGTCGGAGGGAAATAAGAGCATGAAATTTCCACAACGTCCCCTTTCCTGCACCTGATAAAGTTGCCGGGGAATATTTTCATATAATACGCGGAAGGCTTTACCGTCACGGCACACTCTGCAGAGCACCCGCTCCCGTCAGCCGCATGGCAGATGATCCTGCACGACCCTTCTCCGCGTGCCGTAACCGTGCCGTCTCCCGAAACCGTTGCCACGCTTTTGTCATCACTGTCCCAGTACAGCCTGTTCCCGTCGCTGCTTTCGGGTGTCAGATAAGGCAGGATGCGGGCCGTTTCTCCTATATAACTGAAATTCAGAGAACTGTACGACAGTTCAAGGGTTTTTGCAAAACTTTCCAGTCCCGATTTGTCTATCCTCCATTCCGTGCCGTCCAGTCCGGAGCCTTTCGGGACAATACGTATTTTGTATTCCGTGTTGCGGCACACATCGAAATTGCCCGGATTTTCCCCTGGATAGAACCTGTATACAAGGTACTCTCCCTGCCTGGAGTATCGGGAATCCGACATATATTCCGATTTTATTTCCACGTATGAACACAGGTGCCGGCGTCCGTCATTTTCAGGCAGGATTTTCCGGGTCTCGTCGTCGTTGCCTGCAAGCAGGTCTCCCTGCAGGTTTTCAAGCAGGTAGAGGCAGACTTCACCGCTCGTCCTGTCCTCTCCGTACTCCGTGTTCAGTATGTCCGTCTCGTAGTCCTTCCTTATGAAGCCGGACGGGAAAAAGTCGAGGGGATCGCTGATGTGGTTCCTGCTGAAAGGGGTTATATGACGGGGACATCCCTCGACCCTGATGTTCCTGACCAGGAATTCCACGTCTTCATCCAGTTGCGAGCGGTCGATGCTGATACTGATTTTCGACATCAGCCTTTCCAGCGGGACAGTCAGTCCGTCGCCGGTGACAGTGACATTTTCCAGGCATCCGCTCATGGGCAGGCCGATGGAATAGTCGTCCGGGTATGCGATATGGTAACGGAACTCTTTAAGCTCTTCCATGCTGTCTATATCGACTCTGTAGCCGAGATTTGCACAGGCGTAAATGGAATATTCGGCATTCTTCACTAAAGCCGTTTCCCATTCCGGCCCTCCGCTCCCGCCGGAGCCGTTCAGGTAGGCCTTCCCTTCCAGTACGCCGTAAGAGTTGAAAACGAAGACATTTATGTCGGAAATCCGGGCCTCGTCCGGGTTCAGGGCTTTGGTCTGAGCCGATCCGATTCCGAACCTTATCGTGATCCCGGATTTCATTCCGTTAGTTGCCGGACTCTCCGGCAGGATGTCCGAGCAGGAACCGCACACTGCCGAAAGGACAGCCGCCGCGAGGAGGACAGGTGTCCGCCGGAATACGAACCTTTTGTCGTGTAGCCGTTTCATCTTTTTATTGTATCATTTTATAGTACTGCTTTATAGCACTATTCTTTTCAGTATCCTATTTCACTTTCCGCCACATCCCAAGGCAGGACGGATGCGGATATGCCTGCCGTCTCCGCCGACACCGGCACCGTAGGATCCGCGGAGCCTGTCTGCCTTAGCGTTATGTCGAAAACGTATCTGCAGTTCCTTCCTATCCCTCCGGCTCCTTCCACTGCTCCGAATTCCCCTTTGTTGATGTTTATCGGATAGTAGTATCTCTTACCGTCTATGTCGCCGGCTATGACAAGTCTCGTGAACGGGGTTCCTGCAGTGTCTTTTTCACTGTTGTTGGGGTAGCAGTACAGGCGGATTTCAGGATATACGGCGGCAGGGCCTATGTCCTCTTCGAATTCAGCATATACCATCTCCGGATGTTCCAGGCTCCTGTATGACTCGTGCGGCAGCCCGTCGGTATTCAGCGGAGCGGTGGGCAAGAGGTCGCCGTCCGGAATGATCCCCGCCAGGGAATTTACATTGGACAGATATGCCGAGGCGTTTTTCAGGACAGCGGAACTGTAGGGTCTTCCGCTGAAGTCGCATCTTATCGACCTTATGTATATCTCGGACACGACAGGCTGCACCGTCACCTCGAAACGGCCGTTGTCGGCGGCATCGATACGGGCGACCCCGCTCATAAGCGGCGAACCGGGATCTTCCATCCGCAGGTCCGAGTGCATTTTCCCGATGGTTTCGAAAGACGATATGCTGTTCCAGTCATAGCTGTCCTGCTGGGGATTCGACACTGCCACGACTATTTTCTTCCCTTTGCGGGAGGCGGCGGCTACCATGTTGTCCTCACCGGCGCAAAGCCTCTGGTATGAGTCTATCCGCCCCAGTCCGTCGTCATTATATATGAATATGTCTACAGGATGCTCTCCATCCGCTTCCGAAGCGGTCTTCCTGCCTATATTTATGTGCAGGCCGAAACTGCTGTTTCCGGAATCCGTGCCGGCATCCTCCCGGGCGGTGCCGTGGGTGCAGGATGAAAAAATAAAGGCCGGAAAGAAAAAAAGCAAGGCAATAGCCGAATGGCAAGTACGAGTGAGAATGAGTGTAGACAGAGTCCGGCCTTTATTCTGAATATTTTTCCCAAGGTTCGAGTCCATTTTACGTCAGGTTTGTTCGCTGCAAAGCTAAATAAATAAAAAGTTCCGGGATAGCGGAACCGGAAATCCGGTGTCCGGTTTTTCTTTTTTTTGATTAAATTTCTTTTTTTTATATGTTTTTTTTCACTTTGTTGTAAAAATAATTTCTACATTTGGTTACAACAGAAGACCAGACTATGACATTTTTGCGACATGTAAGACGGATCATTGCTCCGAGAACCCATTTCCAGCCTATATTTTCACAGCAGGCCGCCTATATACGGCAGGCTTCGAAGGCCCTTTTGCAGATGATGAAGACAGATGACATTTCGGAGCGGAAACGTCTTGAAAAGGAAGTGAAGATGTGTGAAGTCCAGGGCGATGCGATGCTTACCGAGTTCTATGAACAGCTGAACGACAAATATTTCTCCATACTGCACCGTTCGGATCTGCAGACTGTCGCTATGAATATCGACAATATCCTCGACAATATAAACGATTCGGCGAAGTCGATCCTGCGCTATGTTCCCCAGAGCATCGACGTACAGCTTGTGGAACTGGCGGAGTATATCTGTGCGGAGGCCGATGCGCTGACCCTGATAGTCTCCGGCATGGATGAGATGAAGAAGAAGTTTTCCGAGATGACTATCCAGTGCGACAGGATTACGGAGCTCGAGCATGCCGCGGACGAGACATACGAAGAATATGTCGGCTATATTTTCCAGAACGAGACCAATGCCATCGAGCTTATGAAGCACAAGAACATAGCGGAAATGCTCGAAGCCACTACCGACACGGCAAAAGCCTTTTCCGACCATATCCGCAAACTCCTTTTGAGGTACGTGGTGGAAAAATAGGGGAGAGCCCTTGACTTCGTGAGAATCGATTATTCGAAATGGAAGACGAGGCCGGTCTCGCGAAAAAGAGGGCGACCCGAAAGGAGGAATTTCAAGGCTTGCGAAGATGAGAAAACCGCAGTGTACTGGCGTACATGAGGATTTTCGAATCAAGCGTAACGCAGAAAGTACCCTTTTGGGTTCACCCTCTTCATAATGAACCGATATCAATCTTCATACGAAATGTTCTTCAACTCCTTTATGCTGTCCTGCCGGCTGCTTCCGGATAAAAGATTCTGCAGGTCTTCCGCTGAAAGGGACATCTGAGGGTCGAAGTCAGGGGAGTCCATATAGGATATCAGGCTGCGGTAGAAGCTTGCCGCCTCGATTCTGTCCCTGCATTTCGACAGGTCAGCCATGCAGACCAGCAGCCTGCCTTTTCCGATACGGGCTTCAAACAGCAGTCCGAGCCTGTGGTTGCGCTCCACATTGTCTATCACCTGTATTATCGGGCGGAAGTCGTCCTCCATGCTGTCCATTATCAGCGGAGTGCTGTTTTTCAGGATGGAATACCACTGCCAGTCCGTATGGAATTCAGTAGGGAACATGCGGAATACCGGATGTTCCGGATCCGTCAATATTCCGAGCGTGCCGGGGGAAGGCTTCTTGCCCATTGCATCGCAGATGGTCCTGAACATCCTGTAGTTCCAGTAGTCGGTCTGGAAAAGGCCTTCCACGACAGCGTTGCTGTTCTCCTCCAGGTCAGGCATCAGCAGGACGCTTCCTCCATCCTCCAACAGAGAAACGATGTCGTCTGTCAGGCTGTGCGCCACGGTGACATTCTCCGGTTCCGCCATCGTGTCGCGGGGATAGACCCATACAGGATACTCGTTCATACAGTCGGTATCCTCTATCTGCAGCACAAGCCTGAGCTTCATGGCGGAGTCTGTCTCCGGAAGTCTTGCCTGCAGGGAACCTGCCGTAAGCAGCCCTCGTCCCCGAGGCACTTCAACCTCTCCCTTGGCAAGGACTTCCTTTCCGTGTTCTATTCTCCACGACAGCTTTCCGTTCCTGCCGGGGAGTTCCCTGTAGTCGGCCACCTTGAGCCCTGCGGAGAACAGCTCCCCTGCACACCAGCAATATTTCTCCATTATGGCAAGCGGTACGGTTTCGGAGCAGAACTGCCTCCATCGTTCCGGCGAGACGAGCCCTTTGCTGTCCATGAACGCATCCAGCACTCCTACGTATGCGGAACCTTGCCCCGGATAATCCTGAAGGTCCAGGAGCTGGAATCCTGCCATCAGCCCGGAGCGGAGATTCATTTCTATGTCCGCACGGTAAAGTCCCACGGCCCAGGCTCCGGAAGCCCTGAAGAAATCTTCTGCCTGGGATGCCATGCCTTTTTCCTCGAGCCTTTTCCTGAACACTTCGAGATTCCAAGGAGCAAGTACGCCAGTATATTTTGCCATCTGACCGTAGTCCGGGTATATCTGGAACTGACCGGTCTCATGCCCGATTACAGGCACCGGGCAGCTCTCTACAGCCTTGTCGAAGTTCATTTCCGTGTTCGGATAAGTGTTGTTCAGGTATCCGCCCTCCTCTGCATCCGCGAAGGAGAATGAGGCACGGGTATGTGCCGAATAGCCCTCTCCTTCACCCAAGCGGCAGGTGACAAGGAAATCCTCTCCGGGAATATGCCCTTTGAAACCGAGATGGATGTTCGACCCCAGTGCGTACAGATGACGCGGCTCGTCCTTGCGGTATTCGTCGATGAATCCGAGCATCGTCGCAGGGTCTCCGTTCAGCTCATTGCCTAAGGCGAAAAGCACGAAAGAGGCATGGTTGCCGTATTCCTTCTGTATATGCCTGCCATCGTCCATCAGAAAATCCATCAGGAAGGCTTTGTCCTCTGAAAAGTCTCCCCACACCGGAAGTTCCGGCTGGAGGTAGACCCCTTCCATGTCCGCTGCCAAAAAGCATGCTTCAGGAGGACACCATGAATGGAACCGGCAATGATTCAGCCCATACTCCTTGCAAACCCTGAAATAGTGCCGCCAGCTTTCGAGATCCATTGGCGTATGGCCGGTAAGCGGGAATACGCAGGCATCATGCTTGCCGCGGAGAAAGGTGCGGGCTCCGTTTATGGTAAAGAAATGCCCGTCCGCACGGAAATCCCTCAACCCGAAAGTGACGCTTGTCCTGTCTGTGCCGTCTATGCTTATGTCGAGCCTGTACAGGTTCGGGGACTGGCTGCTCCACAGCAGGGCATCCTTTCCCATAGGATAGTCCAGTTCGTAGCATTCCTGCCCGCCGGTCAGGGGAAATGACTTTTCCCGGACGGTATGACGCTTCTCCGAATTGAACGAAGCGGCCGAAAGATGTATATTTTTCCCGTCTATCCCGGAGGCGTCGGACAGTCTTACCTTCACCTTTATGGAGCGCGCCGCGACATCCGGAAAGACATCCGCGGACACGATGTGTACAGGATCCATGGACTGCAACTCGATACGGCCTATGATGCCGTTCCAGTTGGTCTGGGTCGATTCGCTGCAGGCGTGGGAATTGGTCCGTATCTGCGGAGGAATGCTTTCCCCGTTGTCCACCATTACGGTGATCCTGTGCCTCCCCGGAGACAGAAGACCGGTCAGATCGTATCTGTGCGGAGAAGACAGCAGCCTGCAGCTTCCTGCCGCTACGCTGTCTACCCACACCATGGAAGGTCTCGTACGCTCCATGAAAAGTTCCACATGCCTGCCGGACCAGTCTTCTGGTATCTCGACCTCCCGGCTGTACCAAGCCTGTCCTTCGTATGTATAATACCGGGACAGGTGCGTGGTTTCCTGCCTGTCGAGGTTTGCCTTGCCCTTCCTGTTGGAGTCGGTCGTGCCCGGAAGCTGCACCTGTTCATCCCAGGCGCACTCCCACCAGCGACCCTCGATGCCTTCATTCAGGGAATCTGCCCTGAAGCTCCAGCTTCCGCTCAAATCCATCGTCCGACGGCAGCCGTCCGTGGAGCAGGAAGACATGATGGCAGCGATCACACTGCATGACAGAATCAGCAGAATCGTCTTTTTCATCTGCCGTATTTTGACATGAGTACAGGCATCCAGTAACCGCCTATCACGGAACGCGCACGGAAATGATATGCCTCTCCGCTGACAGATTCATGCCAGTCTCCGAGCGGCTGGCGGGTCGGACTCTCGTTGGCGAAATCATACACCGGGTTCACGAACAGGTCCATTGTCCCGCGGTCCGGAGCCATTGCCGCAATCCACATTATCCAGTCGGACTTCGTATACTCTTTCCTGCAGTCGAGCGGAAGGCCGTATCTGTTCTGTTTTGTCAGATAATACGGTATTTCCTTTTCCATGACATCGGTAAAAAGCCCGAGCCCCCACAGTTTGTCCCATACGATATTGTATTTCTGGCTCCAGGTGCCGGTACGGTCGAAGGCGAGACGGTAATGGTCTCCATCTGCCGCATCCTTCTTCCATTGTTCCGCCATACGGCGGGCAATGTCCATATACCTGTCTGCCGTATCCTCCATACCGAGCATCCTTGCCATTTCACTGTACCCGGCGATTCCCATTATCGCCTTTGCCGAAAGATTGGCATTATGCGCCCAGTGTCCTGCAAAATCATCGGTACACAGCTGGTTTTCAGGATCCTGTCCGTACTTCACCAGATAGTCTGCCCACACCGTCAGCAGATTCCAGTAGCGTGCCGCGTATGAGGCATTGCCCTCCACTTTCGATATTGCAGCGGCGAGGACAAGCATGTTGCCGCCCTCTTCTATAGGCATGTCCCCGTCGTAGATCTGGCCGTTTGCCTTCGGATACTTGCCGAGATCATGCGCCGGGAAAGGCTTGTTCCAGCGTCCGCTTGCACTGTATTCGAAGATACTTGTCATCATCCCTTTCAGAAGATCGGTATTGTAGACAAGGAACAGCGGAGCGGAAGGATAGGTAAGGTCCACGGTATTGATGCAGCCGTTGCTGCCGTTTTCCTTGGAAAAGAACAGAAGATTCCCTTCTTCATCCGCGAAGAGCTTGTGTGCGGCAATCACCTGCCTGTAAGAGAGCGAAAGCAGTTCGGCATACTTCCTGCCTCCGGCATTCTCCCCGTCGGAATACATCAGTTCGTCGAATTCGCGGCAGCGGCGCATCACGGAGTCATAATCCGAAGCCGCACGTCCGAACACATCGGTTATGCCGACTTCCCCGCCGTGCTTCCAGTATGCCGCCTGTCTGCGGAACATGTATTCTACACAGTATATGTCGTCATATCCTATCATCATGAACCCGGTTCTGCCGTCCTTGCCCACAGCTCCGAGATCTTCGGAATATGCCATGGCGTGCGTCAGAGACGGATCGCGATTGACAAGTTCCCTGCATGAAAGAAGAAGCTGACCGGTTCCGGCAAAAGCCTCCTTCATCTCCGCAGAACCGCCGAGGCTCAGGGATATGCGTGAACCGGTGCGCCCGGCGAGATACAGGTATCCCCAGTCGATGCCCACTGCATCGCCGATATTGTCAGTATATGCCTGCTCTATCGTGCCGCACCTCAGGTATGACAACCCTCCCTCGGAGAACGCATCCGCCACTGTCGGCTGGTCCGTAGTGTTTACGGCCATCCACGGTGAGACCTCAAGGTAAAGCTGGACCGAATGGGACTTTCTGTCGATGGCGCGCACGCGATACGAAACGTAGTTTACCGGAGCTGACAGCAGGTCCAGATCATCCGGAAGCAACGGTGCCGTGAACACCAGATCGAGTTCCACGGGTCCGCATTCGAATGTATAATAGGTCTGCGTAGGCAGGACATCTACCGATTTCTGCTCTGCGGCACGCGTGAATGCGAGAACCGTACTGTCGGCTTCCCCCATGAAGCGGTACACTTCTCCATCGACGCGGACGGCCCCTGAAAGCGGCTTTTCTGCACCTGACCAGTGGATGGCATCCCTGTCATACAGACGGTCGCAAGGAGACCAGATTGAAAAGAACGGGTCGGATGTGAGCAAAGGTACGGCTGGAGCCCGCAATTCAGTGCTTCTGACAGGAACAAAAAAATCGTCGGAAGCACATAAGGACTGCACCAGTCCGCAGAATGCAAGACATAGGGTAATAAATTTTTTCATACACATAAATTTATTTGGGAATATATATACTTGATTGCAGGAATAAAATCATTCTTACAATTATACGGATTTAATATGAATTTATCAATGGTAAAAAGACCTCCGCACTTAAGAGAGGTGACCATAAAGTTTTTATATCTCTTTGAGAACCGGATATTCGAACAGGGGACTGAGGCTGGCCTCACGGAAAAACAATGAAAAAGGGGATGACTTTCACTTTTGAGTCATCCCCCGATATTATGGCGATGCGCAGCCGTTTCCGTCACTTTACATTTTCACGCAGCGGACGGCAAGACCGCAGTTGACGCGCTGGCTGCTTATCTGTAAAGTATCAATAGATACGCTACAATTTTTCTTTTCGTAGACAAATCTTAATCTGTATCTTCGTGGCATGAAAGAAGATATACGAAAAATACGGATGCGCCAAAAATGGCTTGGGATATACACCGAAACGGGTTCTGT
>CASFLY010000140.1 GCA_949295645.1 uncultured Bacteroidales bacterium
GTCCCCGTAGACCGGATTGCAGCATTTGGCCATCTTGTAGTCGAGCGATTTTACGTTTTTCGCATCTATGACCATAATGTCGTCAGAGGCTCCAGCATCCTTTTTGTACGACGGCTTCCCTGTGCTCTGTTCGGGCTGCCTGTCGGATTCTTCCGCCGGCTTCACCTCTTTTCTGTCGAGGAAATTCTTGATGTCCGCTATGTCGACGGTGCCTTCTCCCACTGCGGCGAAAAACGCGTTCACATTCTTGTACTGCGTTTTCTTCATCAGCGCCGCCATGTCTTCGTCATTGAGCTCCATCTTCCAGTTTTTCAGCCGTCTTTCCAACAGCTCCTTTCCTTCCGCGGCTTTCTGGAATTCGGCTTCGCTCAGTTTCTGCCGGATTTTCGTCCTGGCCTTGCTGGTCACGACGAAATTCAGCCAGTCTTTTGACGGCTTCTGGTTTTTGCTGCTCATGATTTCGACCACGTCTCCGGTCTGCAGCTTCTCCTTGATAGGTACCGCCTTGCCGTTCACACGGCCTCCGGTGCAGCGTATCCCGAGGTTGGAATGGATGTCGAACGCAAAGTCGAGGACTGTGGCCCCGGCAGCGAGTTTCCTTAGTTCCCCCGACGGTGTGAACACGAAAATTTCCCTGGAAGGCGGCTCGGGAAGGTCGTCTTCGTAGTATTCGTCGGTTTTCCCCGCATCCGGGTGCTCGAGAATGTGACGGACGGAGACGAGCCACTTGTCCAAAGTCGCTTCATGCTTTATGCCTTTGTAGGACCAGTGGGAGGCAAGCCCGTTTTCGGCGATTTCATCCATCCTTTTGGTCCGGATCTGCACCTCGAGATAGACATTGTCCCTGTTTTTCACGGTGATGTGCAGGGATTCGTAGCCGTTCGGCTTGGGATTGGATATCCAGTCCCGGAGGCGGTTCGTGTCGGATTCGTATTCTTCCGTCACATGCGAGAAAACTTTCCAGCACAGGGCATGCTCCTTCTCCCGGTCCGGCTCGCAGTCTATGATGAAACGGATGGCAAAGACATCGTAGACACCCTCGAACGGCACTTTCTGTTTCTGCATTTTGCGCCAGATCGAGTAGGCGGTCTTGGTCCGGATTTTCAGCTTGTATCTTATGCCTTCTTCGGACAGCTTGTTTTTCAGAGGCTCGATGAACTGTGTCATAAGCTTCTGCCTGTCGCCTTCGGTGC
Source organism: uncultured Bacteroidales bacterium (assembly GCA_949295645.1). Taxonomy (GTDB): domain Bacteria; phylum Bacteroidota; class Bacteroidia; order Bacteroidales; family UBA932; genus Cryptobacteroides. Next base: position 1,194 of record CASFLY010000140.1, read on the forward strand.
TTTTCAGCTTGTTCGTGATGGCCCGGTATTCTTCCGGCTCGGCGTATTTGAAATAGATGTCTTCGAGCTCGCTTTTCATGTTGTACAGCCCGAGCTGGTGGGCGAGGGGAATGTACAGCATCAGGGTTTCCAGAACCTTGCGTTCACGGGAGGCTTTGGGAAAAATGTCGAGAGACCGCATGACTTCGAGTCTGTCGGCAAGTTTCAATACGGTGACGCGCGGATCCTTCGAATACGAGACGATGAGCCTTTTATAGTTCTCGGCTTCCAGCCGTGTGTCTTTCGGCTTGATGGTGGCGATTTTGTTCAGCCCGTCCACAAGGGTGAGGACGTCTTTCCCGAACCCGTGACCGGACAGGAGGTCTTTGTCCGGATTGAATCTCTGGGCTTCGTGCAGGAAGACTGCCGCCACGCAGTCGGCAGGCAGCCCTATTTCGTCGGAAACTATCATGGCGACGTTCAACGGATGCTCTATGAACGGTTTCCCGTTGCCCCTCGTCTGTCCTTCGAGTGCTTTCTCCGCAATGGAGTATGCTTCATTTATGATCTGCCGTCCCTTTTCATCATAATTCCGGAACAGCTCTTGAGTCGTTTCCATAACTCATAACGTCAGTTCGACTGGATTTTCCTTTCAAAGATAAATATTTTTCCCGTTAACGCAAGTCCGGTTTCCAGACTTTCAGATATTCCTGCAGGGCCCACATCTCGTCACGGTATTTTGCGGCGGCAGGGAAATCCAGATCCGCCGCAGCCTTCTGCATGTTCTTTTTCGCTGTCTCTACGGATTTTTCCACCTGTTCCTTTGTCATCGACCTTATCACGGGATCCTGAAGCACGGCCGCGAGGTCGGCCTTGATGTAGCCGTCGGCATATGCCGAATTGCTGCCCCTCTTCGAGTCGTGGCCGAGCCCGACGGATATGTACCCGCTGCCGAGTTCGTTAGGGTCCGGAATGTAATGCGGGTCGTCGTAGGAGTTCGCCGCACTGACTTTGCCTGAAACGGTGTTGGACAGACGCGGATTGTGCTTTTTCAGCCCTACCTGTGTCGGAGTGATGTTGTGCTTCCTGTTGTATTCCATCTGCTTTGCCCTCCGCCTGTCTGTTTCGTAGATGGTCTCCTGCATCGAGCCGGTGACGGTGTCGGCATACATTATCACAAGCCCGTTAACGTTTCTTGCCGCACGTCCGGCAGTCTGTGTGAGAGACCTTCCGGAGCGCAGGAACCCTTCCTTGTCCGCATCGAGGATAGCGACCAGGGACACGGTCGGGATGTCGAGTCCCTCACGCAACAGGTTGACCCCGACAAGTACGTCGAAAAGCCCGTTCTTGAAGTCTTCTATGATTTCCACCCGTTCGAGAGTATCCACATCGGAGTGGATGTAGCGGCATCTTACCCCCATTCTCGTGAAGTATTTTTCAAGTTCCTCGGCCATCCGCTTGGTAAGAGTGGTCACAAGTACGCGTTCATCCTTTTCGGCCCTGACCCGGATTTCCTCAAGCAGGTCGTCCACCTGGTTCTCCGTCGGCCTGACCTGAATAGGCGGATCGAGAAGCCCGGTGGGCCGCACTACCTGTTCTACCACGAGCCCGCCGCATCTTTCCAGTTCGTAGTCGCCGGGAGTCGCGCTGACATAGACTGTCTGACCGGTTATCGCTTCGAATTCCTCGAATTTAAGAGGCCTGTTGTCGGCGGCGGCAGGCAGCCTGAACCCGTATTCCACGAGGACGCTTTTCCTGGAATGGTCGCCTCCGTACATAGCCCTTATCTGCGGAAGGGTGACGTGGCTTTCGTCTATGAAGGTGATGAAGTCTTTCGGAAAATAGTCTATCAGGCAGAAAGGGCGCATCCCTTCCTTCCGGCCGTCGAAGTAGCGCGAATAGTTCTCGATGCCCGGACAGTATCCGAGTTCCTTTATCATTTCGAGGTCGTATTCCACCCTCTGTTTCAGACGTTTGGCCTCCAAGTTCTTGCCGATGCTTTCGAAGTGGCTGCATTGTTTCACGAGGTCGTCCTGAATGTCGCTGATGGCTTTAATGCTCCGTTCCCGTGTCGTGACGAAATTGTTCGCAGGGTAGATGGCCACTTCGTCGAGAGTGTCCAGGAATGCTCCTGTGACGGGATCGATGACGGATATGTTGTCCACCTCGTCTCCGAAAAATTCTATCCTTACTGCATTGTCCCCGTTCCCGAGACAGATGTCTACCGTATCCCCCCTGACCCTGAACGACCCTCTCTTGAATTCCGCCTCGGTCCTCGAATAAAGGGCGTCCACGAGCTGGTAGAGCAGGCGTGTCATACTTCTGTTTTCCCCTTTCCTTACGAAAACGGTCTGCGAGTGGAAGTCTTCCGGATTCCCGATGCCGTAGAGGCAGGATACGCTGGAAATCACTATTACGTCGCGCCTGCCCGAGAGCAGCGAGGAGGCTGCGCTGAGCCGGAGCTTTTCGATTTCATCGTTGATGCTCAGATCCTTTTCGATGTATGTATCTGTGGTAGGGATATATGCTTCCGGCTGGTAGTAATCGTAGTAGGATACGAAGTATTCGACGGCGTTGTTGGGAAAGAACGACTTGAACTCTCCGTACAGCTGTGCCGCAAGGGTCTTGTTGTGGCTCAGGATCAGTGCCGGACGCTGCATCCTTTCGATGACGTTTGCCATTGTGAAAGTCTTGCCCGAGCCCGTCACCCCAAGCAGCGTCACCGCATCTATCCCGCTCCCGAGGGCCGAGCATATCCCTTTTATCGCCTCCGGCTGGTCTCCCGACGGCTTATAGTCAGATACTATCCTGAATTTCATTTCCATCCTTCGTTTATGTCCGCAAATGTACAAAAAAAGAGGAGAGCCACCGCGGCCATCCTCTTCCTCCGGAAAATTTTTTATCCGATTGATTTGATGTATTAAGGATTTGGTATTGAATGTCAAGCTTCAATCTTCCTGTATTTAGGTACGAGAGTTTTCATTATAGTCCAAGCGATCAGGTAAGCAACGGCGCAGCCACAGAACACTATCATATATCCGGCAGGCTTTCCCTCGAATCCGAGGAAATGGAAAGCCTCTCCGGCCTTTTCCGAATATGTGAACAGGGCTCCGGCGCCTTTCTGTATGAAGAACGAGCCTATTCCTCCGGCCATCCCTCCGATTCCCGTGATTGTGGAAATGGCGGATTTAGGGAACATGTCTCCGATAGTGGAGAACAGGTTCGCCGACCAGGCCTGGTGTCCGGCGCCTGCAAGGCCTATGATTATGGCCGGCCACCACACGGAAATCTGCCCGGCACTCTGAGCCAGCAGGGCCGGAAGCGGGAGAAATGCGAAAATCAGCATTGCAAGCATACGCCCGTTGTAAGGATTCATCCCCCTTTTCTCCACGAAAAGCTTCGGAAGATAGCCTCCGAAGATGGAAAGTACGGTCACTATGGCATATAGCGTAGTGATAAGGGCTATTCCCATCCCCGAACTTGAAGCATAGCCGTACTGGTCCGAGAAATATGCAGGAGCCCAGAACAGGTAGAACCACCATACCCCGTCGGTGAAGAACTTGCCGACGATAAATGACCAGGTCTGCCTGTAGGTGAAGCATTTCCAGAGGGAAATGGATTTTTCCTTTTTGCCTTTGCCGCCGTTTTTGTCCTCGGCACTGCTGGCGGCAGCGATTTCTTCCTCGGTGTAGTCCTGGTTGATGTACTCGAGTTCGGCCTTGTTTACGTATTTGGATTTTTCAGGCTTGTTGTACATAAATACCCAGAAAGCCATCCAGACGTAGCCGAGTGCACCGATGATTACGAATGCCATTTCCCAGCCTCCGCCTACGCCCCTGTCCTTGAAGAACTGGGCGAGAACAGGTATGGTCGCCGGGGCGATGAGGGCTCCGATGGATGCTCCCGAGTTGAAGATGGAAGTGGCGAATGCCCTGTCTTTCTTAGGGAAATATTCGGCAGTCACCTTGATGGCGGCAGGGAAGTTTCCTGCTTCTCCGAGGGCGAGGATACACCTGGCGGCAAGGAAGAGCCAGACGCTCGTGGAGGCGATTCCGAGAGCCGCGGCCGAACCTGCTTCAACGGCAGTCATCGCGGCAGCGTTTTCAAAGCCTTCGATATGTACTGTCAGCCATCCGCATACGGCGTGGAGGCAGGCGCCTGTAGACCAGATGCCGATAGACCACAGATAGCCTTTCTTTGTCCCCATCCAGTCCACGAACTTTCCTGCAAACAGCATGCAGACCGCGTATATTATGGAGAAAACGGCCGTAATTGTACCGTAGTCGTTGTCGGTCCAGTGGAATTCCGGTGCGATGAAGTCTTTCCAGGTGAGGGAAAGGACCTGTCTGTCAAGATAATTGACCGTCGTCGCCACAAAGAGAAGGACGACCATCCACCATCTCCAGTTGGTCATTAGTTTTTTGCTTGTCGATTGTTCCATTCCTTATAGTTTAAGTTATCTTACTTCCCTGATGATTCCGAGCGCACTTCTGCACAGTTCAGTGATTTTGCTCCATTCCCCGGCAGCGATGACTTCCTTCGGGAAAAGGTTGCTGCCCATTCCCACGCAGGTGACCCCGGCCTTGAACCAGCCTTCGAGGTTCTCTTTCGTAGGTTTTACACCCCCTGTCACCATAATCTGGCTCCACGGCATAGGTGCGCGCAGCCCTTTTACGAAAGCGGGACCGAGCACGTCGCCCGGGAAAACCTTTGTGAGGTCGCAGCCGAGTTCCTGTGCCTTGCCTATTTCAGACACCGTACCGCATCCCGGGCAGTACGGGATGAGCCTGCGGTTGCATATAGGAGCTATCTCCGGGTTGAAAAGAGGCCCTACGACGAAGTTTGCCCCCAACTGGATATAGAGGGCCGCCGTGCCGGGGTCGACTACTGAGCCGATTCCGAGTATCATCCCCGGAAGTTCCCTGTTCGCGAATTTTACGAGTTCCCCAAACACTTCCTGTGCGAAATCCCCTCGGTTCGTGAATTCGAATGCCCTTACCCCGCCTTCATAGCAGGCCCTGACGACATTCCTGGCAATTTCGAGGTCGCCATTGTAGAAAACCGGAACCATCCCGGTTTCCTTCATAGCGGCCAGCACTTCCATTTTACTGTATTTTGCCATAATTGTATTCTTTATAAGTCAGTTGTTTCCGTATTTGTTATCTGCCGGACAGGCGCCCGTTATCTTGAAACACGTCCCGAACCGTCGCCTTTCATCAGGTTTTCCACCTCGGCCACGGTCACCTGGTTGTAGTCGCCGAAAATGGTGTGTTTCAGGCAGGATGCAGCAACAGCGAAATTGAGCGCCTTCTGGTCGTCTCCCTTGTATGTGAGGAGACCGTAGATAAGTCCGCCCATAAACGAATCTCCGCCGCCGACACGATCCACGATATGGGTGATGTCGTATCTCGGTGACCGGTAGAGCGTGGTTCCGTCATAAAGGACGCCGCCCCAGGTGTTGTGGTTCGCATTGATGGAACCCCTGAGCGTGATGATGACTTTCCTTGCGCGCGGGAATCTGGCCATAAGCTGCTTGCAGACGCTTTCGAATTCCGCTGCGTTTACTTCGCCTTTGGTGGCCGTGACGTCGAAGCCTTCAGGCTTGATGCCGAATACTTTCTCCGCGTCCTCTTCGTTTCCGAGTATGATGTCGCAGCCTTCCACGAGTTCCGGCATCACTTCGGAAGCCGTCTTTCCGTATTTCCAGAGATTTTTCCTGTAGTTCAGGTCGCAGGACACTGTCACGCCGAGCCTGTTCGCAGCCTTGATGGCCTCGAGACACACATCGGCAGCGCCCTGACTGATGGCAGGCGTGATGCCCGTCCAGTGGAACCAGTCTGCACCTTCGAAGACTTTCTCCCAGTCGATCATCCCTTTTTCGATTTCGGAAATGGCGGAATGCGCCCTGTCGTACACCACCTTGCTCGGACGGGCCACGGCTCCGGTTTCGAGAAAATAGATCCCGAGCCTGTCGCCTCCGTAAATGCAGTGTTCCGTGCCGACACCATAGCTGTGAAGATCCTTGATGCAGCTTGCTGCAATGTCGTTTTTCGGGAAACGGGTGACGAATTCGGTGTCTATCCCGTAGTTCGCCAGCGAGACGGCGACGTTCGCTTCACCCCCGCCGAACGTGGCTGCGAATTCTTTGGACTGGGAAAATCTCAGGTAACCCGGGGTCGAAAGCCGGAGCATAATCTCTCCGAAAGTTATGACTTTTGGCATTTTATGATAATTTTATAGTTAATAGTCCGTTTAGTGTCAGTCGTTACAACCGCAAAATCTCCGCAAAGATAGAAAAAATTTTTATTTCCGTGCTCGGTAACGGAAAAATATCACAAATTTATTTTCAGACATATTTTAACGGAAAATATCGTATATTTGTGCGGCAAGTTCCGGTAATTGGAAAAGCATGTCTGTTTTTATAAATTTCTCTGACGAACGCTGATTATGAATTCGGGAAACAAGATAACCATCAACGATGTCGCGAAGGCTGCCGGAGTCTCGAAGGGAACTGTCGACAGGGTCCTTCACAACAGGGGAGAAGTCTCTGAAAGAAGCCGCGAAAAAATATTGCATGTCATAGAGGAGTTGGGTTATACTCCGAATTTCTATGCTTCGATCCTGGCATCCAGAAAGAATTTCAACATATCCTGCATCATACCGGAGTTCAACAACGGGGAGTTCTGGGCCCTGACCGAAAAAGGTATCGACAGCGGCCGCGAATATGCCGGACGTTTCGGCATCGGTGTCAGCGCCGTAATGTATGACCAGTACGACATCGATTCTTTCCAGAGCGCCTGCGAGAGTGTTCTGGCTTCGGAACCGTCCGGTGTGGTGATAGCACCCATGTTCCGGAACGAGACCCTGAAATTCGCCAAGGAACTTACGGAGATGGACGTCCCGTACGTTTACATCGATTCGAAACTCGAGGAGGACGGCTATCTTGCATATTACGGGATGCCGATGTACCAGAGCGGCTATCTGTGTGCGGACATCCTTACGGACGGAAGACCGGTGGACAAGATCCATGTCATAAGGATAGAACGGGACAAGAGGGGACTGTCGGACCCGACCATAACCCGGAGGACCGGTTTCCTGGACTACATCGCCGAACATTATCCGGACTGCAAGGTCGAGAACACTTTCCTGGATCCCAAGGACAAGGCGTCGAGATACAGAGTCCTCGACGGGCTTTTTGCCGGCGATCCGGAGCCTGTAAAATACATAGTCATGTGCAATTCGAGGGTGCATTTCGTGGCGGACTACCTCCGCGACAGGAATATCCGGACCTGCCGCGTGGTCGGTTTCGATGTTCTCGAGCGGAACCTTTCCGCCCTGCGTGAGGGCTTTGTCCAGGCCCTTATCGCCCAGCATTCGGACAAGCAGGCCGCCGCAGCCATTACGGCCATCACCGACTATCTTATCATGCACACCGTCCCGTCCAAGAAGGACAACTACACCCAGATGGACATCCTCAACAGGTACAACTGCGATTATTATCTGTAAAAGGAAGAGAAATAGCCTGAACCTTGTCCTATTTAGTCTTCAGGACAAGGTTCAGAGGGAATGTCTCTTCAGTGCCGAACTGGTAGACAGGGACACGGCTCTGCAAGATGACAGTCATTCCGTCGGTCAGCTTGATGTTGCAGGTGGCCGGAATGCGGCAGAGGATGCCCGGAGTCTTGGATTTCCTTACCTTTTTCCCGTCTAAGACCGGAGCTGAAACGGGCTCGGGGGAAATTTCGAGGACAACCGGTTTGCCGGAAAGGTTGTCCGCAGGGAGAAGTCCGGCCGTATCCGAAATTCTGAATGCGATATATATCTGGTTTTCACGGTCTTTCTGCGGAGTGAGGTCGAAACTCAGTTTCTGCGTGTCGTACTCTGAATAGCCGGCGAACATGGACATGAACTCTTTTTCGAGCCTGTTTATCTCATTCAGGGCGGCACCCATGGCTTCCCCTGTGTATGAAGCGTCCGTATTGCCGGTAATGATGCTGATGCGCTGCTCCCTGAGTGCGAAAATCATCTTCGCCACTTCGGCTGCGCGGGCCTCTTCGGACTTTTCCACAAGCATGTCCTGTTTTACCGCCACTTTCCCGTAGGCCGAATCGCTCTTGACGCTTTTATACAGGGTCGTGGCCTCGGTCGTCAGGTTTGCCGGTATGGACATCGAAGCGAAATCCTTTGGCGTAACGACAGGGAATCTCCAGGCCTGTTTCCTCCCCAGAACCGATTCGGCGGAAGACACCAGTCCGGAAGCCGTCAGTTTGAGGAATGTCGTGTACGCCCGGTCGTCCTGCAGGTCGATCATATACCTTTTGGAGAGATCGGCTTCCGCATACGGCGTCATCCTTACTTTTGACAGGGTGTATGTCACCTCGTCCTTCTGCCGCACCTCTATGCCGAGATATTTCGCCGCGAACTTGGCGTACGGGCCTGCATAGAAATTCTCCCTGACAGCCTCCACTTCGAAGGCCATTGAAGTCATGGGCAGGGAATAGACTACCGTTGATGTCTCCGTATGGTGAGGCTGTGGCGATGGGGGAGTTTGCGGCGTCCGGGCCGACATTGTCGCAGTTGCCGCCGCCATCAGCGACAGGGCTGCCATTACTGCTGTTTTCATATCTTTTCCATTTATGGTTTCCATCTTTTATGACTCCAGAGCCAGTTGTGCGGAGTCTCCCTTATGTCCTCCTCCAGCAGGTCGAGATACTTCCGCATTATCGCTTCGGGCTCCATCTGCGACGCATCCTGGCATATCGGTACGAAAGTCATCTCATAATGTCCGCGGGACAAATGCCTCATTCTCAGGTACAGAACACTCATACCCAACTTGTGCGCCAGGGCCGCGCTGCCGAGCATCACCTTGGACGGCTGGTTGAGGAATTTCCCTACATCGTGCGAAGTGTCGTAAGGATACTGGTCGGTGGGATAGACATACACGTTTTTCGTGTCCCTGTGCCGTATAGCATAGCGGAGGATCTGCCGGCTTTCGATCGGCCCGTCGTAGTCCGTCAGGGGATGCACCCTGTTCCGGACAAATATCTCGTCCCAGAAGCGGCTGTGCATTTTTTTGTACACCACCTTGATACGGTTCTCCTCGCAGGGATATCCGACCCCGGGGTCGTAGTTGTAGCACCACAGGCCGCCTATCAGTTCCCAGTTCCCGCAATGCGAAAAGAGCACCGTCACGCTCGGAGAAGCCGCGTATGCGTCGCACAGGACGCCGAGATTCGTGTAGCGGCATATTTCCGACGAATGGATGCGTTTGTAGTCGGAGCCGCAGAACCAGATGGCCTCCGCAATGATTTCGCCGAGATGACGGTAAAAATCCGAGGCGATTTTTCTGATTTCGGAATATGTCTTTTCGGGGAATGAACGTGCTATGTTTGTCAAGACCACGTTATAGCGATAGTGCAGCACGTTTTTCATAATCCACGAAAGGATGTCGCCGCAGAAATAGTGAAATTTCAGGGGCAGCTTCGAAAACAGCCTCATTACGGCCAGCACCGCCTTTACCCTGAATTCAAAAAATCCCTTTTCCATATTCCGTCATTCA
>CASFLY010000141.1 GCA_949295645.1 uncultured Bacteroidales bacterium
CTATGCTTGACGAGTATCTGGCAATGCTGGAGGAGGCAAAAAAACGCGACCACAGGAAAATCGGGAAAGAAATGGAGCTTTTCGCATTTTCCGCAAGGGTCGGACAGGGACTGCCTCTGTGGCTGCCAAAGGGTGCCGCACTGCGCGAAAGGCTCGAGAATTTCCTGAAGAAAATCCAGAAGTCCTACGGATATCTCCCTGTCATCACTCCGCACATCGGAAACAAGGACCTGTACGTGACTTCCGGACACTATGCAAAATACGGCAAGGATTCATTCCAGCCGATACACACTCCTCAGGAGGGCGAGGAATTCCTCCTGAAGCCGATGAACTGCCCTCATCACTGCGAAATCTACCGGTCCAGGCCGCGTTCATACAAGGATCTTCCTCTGAGGTATGCGGAGTTCGGCACGGTGTACCGTTACGAGCAGAGCGGAGAGCTTCACGGTCTCACAAGGGTGCGCGGTTTCACTCAGGACGATGCGCATCTGTTCTGCCGGCCGGATCAGTTGAAAGAGGAGTTCTGCAAGGTCATCGACATTATCCTTTATGTCTTCAAGACCTTGAATTTCAATGAATACATAGCCCAGGTGTCCCTCCGCGACCCGAACAACAGGGAAAAATACATCGGGACCGATGAAAACTGGGCCAAGGCCGAGCAGGCCATCATAGATGCAGCGGCCGAAAAGGGGCTCAAGACCATAGTGGTTCCGGGCGAGGCCGCTTTCTACGGCCCGAAGCTCGACTTCATGGTGAAGGACGCCATCGGCAGGAAGTGGCAGCTCGGTACCATTCAGGTGGACTACAACCTGCCGGAGCGTTTCGAACTCGAATATATCGGAAGCGACGGAAAGAAACACAGGCCGATCATGATACACAGGGCGCCGTTCGGCTCTCTCGAAAGATTCGTTGCCGTACTGCTCGAGCATACGGGGGGAAAACTTCCTCTCTGGCTCACGCCTGAACAGGTCAAAGTGCTGCCAGTCAGCGAAAAATTCACGGATTATGCAAAAAAAGTTTGCGATTTGATGAATAATTCCGATATTCGCGCCTCAATTGACGACCGTAACGAGACCATAGGAAAGAGAATAAGGGAGAGCGAGTTGCAGCATATTCCGTTCCTTGTTATCGTCGGGGAAAAGGAAATGGCTGACGGTACGGTGTCCGTAAGGCGCCAGGGCAGGAAGGACGAAGGCTCGATGCCGGTAGAAGACTTCATAGCCCTTGTCACCAGGGAAGTCGACGAAATGTTATCGTAGACATATTATATTATATGTTATCGTAGACATATTATATTATTAACTTAATTTTAGGAGGATTTATTTATCGCAGCGCCATTCAGACCATCTGCGCCGAAATTTACGGGACCAAGGCCAAACAATAACGGTCCGCGCGGTGCAGCCCGCCCTGCCTTTGGCGGCCCGAGGCCGAAAAAGGACGAAGACGGATTGAGAATAAATGAAGAAATCACCGCTCCCAAGGTGCGTCTCGTAGGGGACAACATCCCGGAGCAGGGGATATATTCTATATCAGAAGCCTTGAAAAAGGCGGATGAGCTTGGACTTGACTTAGTGGAAATTACGGCCAAGGCAGATCCTCCGGTATGCAAGATAATCGACTACCAGAAGTATCTGTACCAGCAGAAGAAAAAGGCCAAGGAAATGAAGGCCAATTCTACCAAGGTGGTCATCAAGGAGATCCGGTTCGGCCCGAATACGGATGAACACGATTTCCAGTTCAAATTGAAACATGCCATCGGCTTCCTCCAGGAAGGCTCCAAGGTCAAGGCCTCGGTATTCTTCAAGGGACGCTCGATACTGTATGTGGATCAGGGAGAGAAGCTGCTCCTCAGATTTGCCGTGGAGCTCGAGGAATACGGCCGCGCAGAGCAGATGCCAAAGCTCGAGGGCAAGAGGATGATGATGATGATCGCTCCTGTGAAGAAGAAATAGTCCGGACAGTCCGGTCTATGATATTATTAACAGTCAAAAAGTTTAACTATGCCAAAGACAAAAACCAACTCCGGTTCAAAAAAGCGTTTTACACTTACCGGAACGGGAAAGATCAAGAGAAAGCACGCTTACAAGAGCCACATTCTCACCAAAAAGACCAAGAAGCAGAAAAGGAATCTGACTCACGTCGGACTGGTATCATCCGTCGATACTCCGAGAGTCAAAGCTTTGTTGGGTATCTAATTATTTCAATGTCAAACTTGGAATGCAGTAGAAAAGCTCCGTTGACGGACACTGCCTCCATAAAACAGTTAAATTTATGCCAAGATCGGTAAATTCAGTCGCCTCAAGGGCGCGCCGCAAGAAAATCCTCAAGAAAACCCGCGGCTATTTCCTTTCAAGAAAGAACGTTTGGACGGTAGCGAAGAATACCTACGAGAAAGGTCTTACCTACGCTTACCGCGACCGCAAGACCAAAAAGCGTACATTCCGCGCTCTGTGGATCCAGAGAATCAATGCCGCCGCACGTCAGTACGGCATGACCTACTCCCAGTTTATGGGCAGGATCGGAAAGCAGAACATCGGTCTGAACCGCAAAGTGCTTGCAGACCTCGCTATGAATAACCCTCAGGCATTCGAGGCTATCATAAATTCTGTAAAATAGTTCTTTGGATGGGCTGGAAGGAATTTTACCGTAACAGGTGGGTGAGGTTCGGTTTCTGGGCCTTGCTGTATCTGTTGTGGGTCATCTGGCTCGGAAATTACTGGTGGCTCTTCGGACTGGTAGTGATCTTCGACCACCATATCACCCGCAAGGTGAAATGGGCGTTCTGGAAGAAGACCTACAAGGAAGGGGAAAAACGCAATGCGGTGCTCGAATGGCTCGACGCCATCATCTTTGCCGTCATTGTCGTGACGTTCATCAATATTTTCTTTTTCCAGGCATTCAAGATTCCTTCATCGTCGATGGAAAGCTCCCTGATGACGGGCGACCATCTTTTTGTCAGCAAGCTGACCTACGGCCCGAGGATTCCGCAGACCCCGCTGACCGTTCCGTTCACGCACAATGTCCTTCCCGGAGGAGGCGAGTCCTACTCGACTCTGATCCAGAGCAGGTACAGGAGGCTGAAAGGTTTCCGCGAAGTGCGCAGGGGCGATTATGTGGTCTTCGGTTTCCCGAACGGGGATACGGTGCTGACAAAGGTTCCGGCGGAAGACTATTATGCCATGTGCCGGACGATAGGACGGGAAAACGTCATTTCATATTACGGTCCCGTCAAGGTGCGTCCGATGGACAAGAAAGACCACTATGTCAAGAGATGCGTCGCCGTGCACGGCGATACTCTCGAGATACGCAACGGTACGGTCTACGTGAATTCCGAACCGCTCGAGGTCTATCCTGGAGTCCAGAACACCTATCGTGTGGTTACGGACGGGCAGCGGATAAATCCCGTGAACCTGGAGTCTCTCGGACTCAACACCGCGGAACTCTGGTTCGATGCACAGCTGCCGGGCTACCCCTATATGCCGCTGACCGCAGAGCGCCTGCAGAAGATAAGCGCATATCCGAACGTGGTGTCCGTGGAGCCGAACATAGACGTCTATCCTCCCGATGATCCCGATTCCTATCTGACGATTTTCCCTTTCTCGGAAGATTACAAATGGACGAGGGACAATTTCGGACCGCTCTGGATTCCGGAGAAAGGGGCGACTGTAGCGCTCGATTCGCTCAGTCTTCCGCTTTACGAAAGAATCATCACCGCTTACGAGGGGAACAGCCTCGAAGTGACGGAGGACGGGAGGATATTCATCAATGGCGAGGAAGCCCGGGACTATACATTCCGTCAGGATTATTTCTTTATGATGGGAGACAACAGGCACAACTCCCTCGATTCGAGATACTGGGGATTCGTCCCCGAGGATCACATAGTCGGGAAGCCTGCCGTGATATGGTTGTCGACGGACAGAAATAAGCCTTTCCCTAAGAACATCAGATGGAGCCGCTTCCTAAAATTCGTCTAAATTCTTGTATTTTAGAATTTTTTTGACGATATTTGCAGCCCCTTTTTGAGAAAAGTCGAAAAAATTAAAAAGTTATATACGAAATGGCAAAGGTTTGTCAAGTTACAGGTAGAAAGAGGATGGTAGGAAACAACGTTTCCCATTCCAAGAGACGCACTAAGCGCACTTTCGACATCAACCTCAAGACCAAGAAGTTCTGGTCGGAGGCTGAACAGAGGTTCATTACGCTCAAAGTTTCCTGCAAAGGAATCAAGACTATTGAGAAGAACGGTTTGGATGCAACTGTGAAAGCTGCACAGAAGAAGGGATATATCAACATTGTTTAATTTCGTGAGTTATGGCAAAGAAAGCAAAAGGCAACAGAGTGCAGGTCATTTTGGAATGCACCGAACAGCGCGAGAGCGGTGTACCGGGGATGTCAAGATACATCACGACCAAAAATAAAAAGAATACCACCCAGCGTCTGGAGCGTATGAA
>CASFLY010000142.1 GCA_949295645.1 uncultured Bacteroidales bacterium
AGTCGCTGTGGCGACAGCCCCTTTTCAAGGGGCGCCACCCCCATTCGCCCCCTCGCCGGGGGCTCGTCGCAGAACTCTGTTCTGCTCCTTCAGCGGCAGTTCGATGATTTTCAACAAATTGAAATTCATCGAACTCACGTTGATTTTACTAAGTTATAAAAAAATTCGTAATCTGAAATAAAATTACGATATTTGCAAAGATGTGTCGCGGATAGCGGCCAGACATAAGGGAATAACGATAAATTAAACATAAAAGACAATGAAAACACTTAAAATCCTTTCAGTTGCAGCTGTCGCAGCAGCAATGCTGGCAAGCTGCACAAGCACACCGAAGAGCATCACTGTAGAAAAAGACGGGGAGACCAAGACCATTTCCCTTCCGGATGCGGCGCTTACTGACTCCGTCAGCTACCTTGTCGGCATAAACTTCGGCTACTTCATCAAGGCCAACAACTTCGGCGAAGACCTCAACTATGCCAAGATCAAAAAGGGTATGATGGACTTCATCAAGGCCGACGGCCAGATGAATTCCCCTGAATTCAATGCCCAGTTCGACATCAACCCTGACCAGATGAACCAGCTTTTCAACAAGTTCATCTCGGCAAGGCATGAATTCGAATCCGAAAGCAACAAGGCTGCCGGAGAGGCATTCCTCAAGGAAAACGCGCTGAAAGACGGTGTGATCACTACTGAAAGCGGACTCCAGTACCAGATAATCGAGGCCGGAAACGAAAACAAACCGGGTGAAAAGGATACGGTTTACGTACACTACACCGGCACCCTTATCGACGGTACCGAATTCGATGCTTCCGACCCTGAGAAAGATCCTGTGCGCATGATTATGAACAGGGTGATCAAAGGCTGGACGGAAGGCCTGCAGTTCATCGGCGAAGGCGGCAAGATCAAACTGTTCATTCCTGCAGAACTCGGATACGGCCAGCGCGGCACAGGCAGCATCAAACCTAATTCCACCCTGCTTTTCGATGTCGAGCTCGTAAAAGTGAACAAGACAGCCGAAGAAGAAAAAACTGAAGACAAAAAATAAGGATTATGGCTTTGGAAATCGAAGGTAAAATCATCAGGAAACTTGGCGTTCAGAGCGGGACATCCGCCAGAGGCGAGTGGTCCAAACAGGAATTCGTAGTCGAATATCAGGAGGGAAGTTTCCCTACCCAGGCCTGTTTCAACGTATGGGGTCCGGACAAGGTAAAGGATCTCGAGAAGTACCAGATCGGGGACAAGGTGAAGGTTTCCTTCAATATCAGCAGCCGCGAGTACAACAACAGGTGGTACACTGATCTGCGCGCCTGGAAGATCGAAGCCGAGGCTTCGGCTCCCGAGAACTACACCACGGACTACGCCCCTACAGGTGCGGAAGGTTCAGGCAATACGTTCACGCCGAATCCGGCCGAAGCGGCAAGCACCGGACATGGCTATGTAGGCGGAGCCGACAGCAACGGTCAGGTGGAGGATGATTTGCCGTTCTGAGTATTGTCCTGTTCTGTAAGCGAAGATCGTCGTGCTCATAGACGGGATTGAGGATTTTCTCCGACAGAACGGGATATCCGGCAGCAGAGTAGAGGCAGCCGGCGAGACATTTCTCAGAATTGAATATATTTCTGCCGGCAGGATGGAACGCTTTTTCATCCTGCCGGCAGAAATTTTTGCATCGTCCCCGGAAGAAGCCGAGGCGGAGTACCGGAAAAGGATGACTGCAAAAGAAGCCTTGCAGAGAATGTATGGGACCGGAGCCGTCCCGGCAAGGGCGGTGACAGTGCCGCGTGACAGATGGGAGAGCCGGAGAACTCTGTATGAAGCCCGCCTTCTGGCCCACTGCGGAAAGTTCAGAGCCGTATTTGCAAGGAACTGCATAATCAGGAAAATCGACAGGGTCACGGCGAATGCTTTCCTGAGCGGCAACCACAGTTACGGGACGGCGAACTGCCGGTATTGCTACGGTCTGTATGAAAAGACGGCGGAAAGCCGGATTTCCGGAGACAGCCAGGTGTTGTCCGGGGTGGCGGCATTTTCCAATGCACGCAAATGGATAAAGGACGGCAGGGAAATCAGATCCTACGAATGGGTGAGGTACGCCTCGGCAGGAGGAGTCAGGATAGCGGGCGGGATGGGAAAGGTGCTGGCCGGATTTATCCGGGACGTGAAGCCTGACGACATTATGAGCTATGCCGACTCCGAATGGTCGGACGGAGAGGTGTACGCGAAACTCGGTTTCGTCAGGGAAGGGACAAGGGAGCCGGTCCTTTTCGAAATAGACACTACCGACTGGAGCAGGCGAAAACTTCCGTCCGGGACCGGCTCTTCCACGACATTGAAAGACTCCGGATGCCGGACGGAACCAATAGACAAGACCTTGCCCGCTGCACGCTTTTTCATGAATGAGGGAAGCATAAAATACCGTCTGAGACTCAGCGGCTGCAAGGGCTGAAGCACGGCCCCTCCGAGTCACCCGCCATAACCGGATTCCGCAAGGATTTTCATGCAGGCATCGATATCGTTCGGCTTGATGATTATGTCAGCCGTCTCATGCCGGGAAAAGGCGTACATATACTCGATGAATATCCCTTTCTGCGCGAGGGTTTCCAGTATTGAGGAAAGGGCCCCGGGGACATTCGGGCACCTCAGGCTGACGACATCGGTGACTATCACGGCAAAATCAGCCGCCCGGAGCACTTCGACAGTCCTGTCCACTTCCGGAACTATCAGTCTCATCAGGCCGAAATCGGAGGTTTCGGCTATGCAGAAAGCCTCCATGTTGATATTGTTCGCCGCCAGAACCTTTGTCACATCATTTATCCGGCCGCGCTTGTTTTCCAAAAATATAGAAATCTGTCTTATTATCATAATTCTGTAACATTAAATCGAACTGTTGTCTCTATGCTGCCATTCCCTGTCGGGACGGAGTCAGTCCAGCCTGCGTCTGTCGGTAATCCTTACGCTCTTGCCTTCCGAACGCGGGATGGAGTTCGGCTCCATAAGCTTGACGTCCGCACTGATGGAAAGGATGCTCCTCAGCCTGTCCGCAAGCTTTTTCTTCAGACGGAGCATGGCCGCGATTTCGTCGCTGAAATAATCCTTGCGCACTTCTACCTGAACCTGCAGGGTATCGAGATTGTTCACCCTGTCCACTACAAGCATGTAACGCGGCTCGAACTCCGGCATTTCGAGAATGACACTCTCTATCTGTGACGGGAACACGTTTATTCCCCTGATAATGAGCATGTCATCGCTCCGGCCTATGATGCGTGTCATCCTGACGCTTGTTCTGCCGCAAGGGCAGTCGCCTTCCATCAGGGAAGTCAGGTCTTTGGTGCGGTAGCGGAGCAGTGGCATTCCCGTCTTGGTCAGCGTCGTGAAGACGAGCTCTCCTGTCTTGCCGCGTCCGAGAGGTTCCAGAGTATCCGGGTTTATGATTTCAGGATAAAAGTGATCCTCGCATATATGGGAACCGTCCTTGCACTCGCACTCATACGAGACGCCGGGACCCATTATCTCGCTGAGCCCGTAGATATTGTATGCCTGGAGTCCGAGGCGGGACTCTATCTCCGTCCTCATGTTCTCGGTCCAGGGCTCGGCTCCGAAAGCCCCGATCCTGAGATGGATGTCGTCTTTTGTCATACCGGCCTTTTCCATGGCTTCCGCCAGATAAAGGGCGTATGAGGGCGTACAGGCTATGCCCGTGATTTTAAGATCCCGGAGCAGGCGCAGGTGCTTTTCCGTATTGCCGGTAGAAGTCGGGACGACAGAGGCACCGACGTACTCTACCCCGTTGTGGACTCCGAGTCCGCCAGTAAAAAGCCCGTAGCCGTAGCCCACGGAAAAAATGTCATTCCGTGTCACGCCGTAGGCAGTGAGACAACGCGCCGCCACTTCTTTCCATATTTCGATGTCCCTGGCCGTATAGCCCACGATGGTAGGGTTGCCGGTCGTACCGGATGAAGCATGGATCCGGACGATTTCGGACTGGGCGGCAGCCTGCAGGCCGAGAGGATAGTTGTCCCGCAAATCCTGTTTCGTGGTAAACGGCAGTTTCTCTATGTCTTCGATAGTACGGATGTCCTCGGGCGAAATGTCCATCGCCTGAAGTTTTTCCCTGTAGAACGGGACGTGATGGTAGACGAGGTCTACGAGTTTCCGCAAGCGTTTCCCCTGCAGATCCATCATCTCGTCCCGGCTCATGCATTCTTTGCTTTTGTTCCAGATCATTTGTCCAGTGTTATTTTTTTCGGTTATACAGTCTGTCGTACAGTTTTTCCGGCCACGGCGGGCACGGTTTCTAACGCAGCGGATGATCGGCGGCGAAAGCCTGCATCCTGGCCTCGAGTACGGGATAGAGGTCCTCTGTCATCCGGGAAGTGCATGCCCGTACGCCCTGCTGCAAACTTCCTGTCGTAGAGAGGTTTATACAGCTGACTCCGTAATACAGCAGGTCTTTCA
Organism: uncultured Bacteroidales bacterium; assembly: GCA_949295645.1. Lineage (GTDB taxonomy): Bacteria > Bacteroidota > Bacteroidia > Bacteroidales > UBA932 > Cryptobacteroides. The sequence continues at coordinate 4,456 of CASFLY010000142.1, forward strand.
GAAGTTCTCCTCCGGACATGCCGCCATAGCCGAGGGTAAAGAAAAAGCCGTCGCCGACCGGCAAGGTGACATCCCTGTCGTAAACGATACGGAATCCGTTGGCCTTAAATATACTCTTCATCCTGCCTGCCCGCCTTTCGTATTCCCTGGTATCGGCATTGAAGTCGAGTTTCCCGTCGGAAGAGGCCTTGAGCATCTCGGCATACGCATACTGGGTCGATGCAGTGCATCCGCTTGTAATCATATACAGGACAGACGCCGTATAGGTCTGCCCGAAAATTCCCGAATCGCCGTATCTGCGGGCCAGTTCAGGATAAAATGTGTTGAAAAGCCTGTCGGAGATGCAGGCGAGGGCCATTCGCTGCCCCGCATAACTGAATATTTTCGAAGAGGACAGCATCAGGATATAATTTTCCGTATACCGGGCCACTGTCGGGGCGTACGGAGGTTCGAAAGGTTTGCCGTACGGGTGTCTGAAATCCATACAGAAATAGGCAAGATCCTCCATCACCACAGCATCGTATTCCGTAGCAAGTGCCCCTATTACAGCCAGTTCCGACTCTTCGAGACAGATCCAGGCAGGATTGTTGGGATTGGAATAGACGATCGCCGCTATATCGCCCTTTTTCAGATAGCTTTCGAGCTTTTCCTTCAGTCTTTCGCCCCTGTAATCGTGCACGTCGAAACTTTCGCATTCCACCCCGAGGATTTTCAACTGCGATTTCTGAATCGGAAAACCGGGATCAATGAAAAGCACCCTGTCCTTGCCCGGCAGGCGCTGGGTACAGGCGATAAAGGAACTGAAGGAAGCTGCAACCCCTCCGGTGGTGGGGATACAGGCAGCCGGGCTGATGTCTATGTCGAGGAATGCCTTCACGAAACGGGATGCCTCCCTCTTGAGTTCCGGCACACCTGCCGCAGGCGGATACTGGGAGCCCACGCCCCTGTCCAAAGCCGCTTTTTCCGCCTCGACACCTATTCTGTTGGCGGCAAGGCCGGGCGACCCCTGGTCCATCCTGATAAACGGGATACCTGTCAGTTCCTCAAGACGGGAAGCCACCAGAAGCACCTCCCCTATGGTCGCATTGCACAGATCCGCTATCTGCAGTTCATCCACTACCTTGTCTACAAGTTCTTCACTGAATACTTTCATAACGGGTTTCCGATAAAATCACCTTAAAATAAGATCGCATAAAGCGATGGCCGCAACAGACTCTACGATGACCGGCGTACGGAGTGCAAAGCAGACATCGTGGCGTCCGGGAATCTCGAGAACGGCCATTCCTCCCGTAGTAAAATCGTAGGTGGATTGCGGCCGGCGGATGCTGGAAGTCGGTTTGAATGCGACACGGAAGACTATGGGATTTCCGTTTGCCAGGCCGCCGTTGATCCCGCCGGCCCCGTTTTTCAGGCACTGTCCCGTGTCGGAAACGAAGGGGTCGTTGTGCTCCGAGCCCTTCATCCGCGCAGCATGGAATCCGTCTCCGAACTCTATCCCCCGCACTCCGGGGATAGAAAAGACCGCATGGGACAGGACAGATTCCACCGAATCGAAAAACGGCTCCCCTACACCGACAGGAACGCCTTCTATCGAGCATTCCACTATCCCGCCGAGGGAATCCCCTTCGGCAACGGCCTTGTCGAGAACCTCCTTCCACTGTTCTTCGCCTCCGGCGACTCCTCCGACTTCCACAAGCCTTGCGTTTATGCACAGATCGTCCGCTACTTTTTTAGCCACCACCCCGGCTGCCACTACCGGCAGTGTCAGCCTGCCTGAGAAATGTCCGCCTCCCCGGGGGTCGTTGAAATTGTGCCATTTCACGCCGGCGGCAAAATCGGCATGACCGGGACGGGGCATTTCCTTGAATATCTCATAGTCCGACGACCTGGTGTTGTTATTCCGGAAAACGACAGTCAGAGGGGCTCCGGTGGTCTTGCCTCCGAACACGCCGCTCAGGATCTCCGGACGGTCGTCCTCGATGCGCGGAGTAGTCCCCTTCGCACCGCTTTTGCGCCGCGATATGTCCTCGTAAAAATCCTGCTCCGAAAGCGGGATGCCGGCCGGGACGCCGTCTATGACGGCTCCGATCCCGTGTCCGTGCGATTCTCCGAAAATGGATACCTTGAATTTCTGGCCGAATGTATTCATAACCGATTCCGTTTACAGTTTGGAAAAGAGATTGAAAAAGGTCGGGAAAGATTTCGCCACGCAGGCGGTGTCGTCGATGACAATCGGGGCGTCCGCCCCCAGCTCCGCCACTTTCAGGGCCATAACCATCCTGTGATCGTGGCTCGAAGTGAATTCTCCGCCTTTGAGAAGATTCCCGGCGAGCAGGCGTGAAGAAAGGGAATGTCCCTCTATGACAAGGTCATTTGCCGAAATTTCGGCCTTCACCCCCATTTTCCGCAGCATCTCCAGAATGGCCTTTCCCCTGTCGCTTTCCTTGTGGGCCAGCCTGTCCACACCGGAAATGCGGCTCGTACCCTGACAGAAGGCAGCCAGGACGGCGATTATCGGGAAGAGGTCGGGACAATTCGATGCGTCGGTTTCGAATGCCGTCAACGGAGAGCGCTGCACGGTGACCGGGCCGGTGCTGCCGTCAGTCTGGGAAAGACTCGCTCCGGCCTCGACGAGGATATCCATCACGGAAAGGTCTGCCTGCAGGGAAGCCGTATCCAGACCGTTTATCACGACCTTGCCGAAAACGGCTCCGGCCACAAGGAAATTCGCTGCCGAACTCCAGTCCCCCTCTATGGTGAAATCCGCCGCCTTGTACCTCTGTCCGGGCTTGATCCTGAATTCTATTCCTGTACAGTAAGACCAGTCTCCGCCGGAGGAGGCAAAAGCCTGGTCCCCGGACATTTCATTCCTGACTTTCACCCCGAATTTCCTCATCACATCAAGGGTGATGAACATATACGGGATGCTCTTCGGGTCGTTTACCATAACCCTGGAGAAAGTGTCGCCGAGAGGAAGCGCCATCAGCAGACCGGATATCAGTTGGGAGCCGTATCTTCCCGAAATTTCAGCCTTTCCGCATCTGAGCGGGCCCTTTACCTCAAGAGGTATCCGGCAATCCTCCGCCTCGCTTTCCAGGCTGACACCGAAAGCCGACATCATCTCCTCAGCCCCCTTCAGAGGACGGTCGAGCAGGGTTTTCTCCCCTGTCAGTTTCACGGGCGATGACGAAATCGCAGACAGCAGGGGTATCATCAGCCGGGTCAGCAGGCCGGATTCTCCCGTGTGCAGGTTACGGATTCCGATGCAGCCCGGAGCTGCGGCTATACCCTTGATTTCTATTTCCGTCCCGTCTGTCCGGACTTCCGCACCGAGAGCCTTTGCCGCGGATACGGCAGCTTCGTTGTCTCCACAGGGAGAATAGCCGGAAAGACGCGACACTCCGTCGGCAAGGGCGGCGGCTATTATGGCCCGCTGGGCAAAACTCTTGGAGGACGGCACGGTCAGTTCCGCATCGGTGAAACGGCGCTTTCCATACAGAGCAGCCGCCATTTCCGAAGCGGTCCACTGCCCCGGTGCGGCTGCATCGTCCTCACTCAGGGCCGCGTATGTATAGGGGGCGCCTTTAGCAAGGCATTGCAGCCTGGTCTGTTTCCCGGCTTCGCCCATCGAAAAGGCTATAAGCCCTTCCGGGTCGTATTCACCGTAAAGCGACAGGACACGGTCCGCTTCCTCGGGGTTATGCGCGGTGGTCACTATTTTCACTATGTCAGCCCCGTTGCGCCTGCATTTTTCGACCATTGCCTTCAGGTCTTCGTATGAAGCGGTGCCCTCGAAATCGTGAAAGGACTTGATGAACACGCTCCCGTATTCCATGGCACAGGCCCGGACACGTTTGGAGGTGTATTTCGGAGCCTCTATCTCCACATCCACATAGCGTGCCCCGGCCTTGACAGCCTTGCAGAGCAAGTCTTCGCACACCGCAGCAGCCTGCATCCGCGTCAGTTCCGGCCGGGCGGCCATGATTTCCGAGACACGGCAGGTGGCGACGGCAGGGACATCCGACTCGAAACATTCTTCGATCTCCCCGTCAGTCAGGGAACACCTGTCGAGACGGATTTCGGCCATTTCCACCGTTCCGAGAATTTCCCGGATGCGGGATGCGGTCTTGTGTTGTATTACGGTACAGATCATTTCGACAACAGCTTAAAATACGATAATTTCCGGTTTGCCGGACATAAACCTTCTCAGCGGCCCGCACGGAATGTCTTCAGGGCAGAAACGGCCTCGTCAGCCGTCAGGTCGCATATCCGGACATCCCCGATACCTGCCGGAAGTATGAAATGGACGGCCCCGTTCTCCGCCTTTTTGTCTTTTTTCATAGCTTCCGCAAGGCTTTCCACCGGATACGGGCAATCTACAGGCAGGGCCGCCATGATGAAGTCGTTCCTGAGACCTGAGGCGAAACCGCGCGGCGCTGTCCCCGTCGCCTCGGCCAGTTCCGCAGCCAGGACAATCCCCATGGATACGGCTTCGCCATGAGTGATGTCATCCACGCAGGAACGTGCATTCTTCTCTATGGCATGAGCGAAAGTGTGCCCGAGGTTCAGCTTCCGCCTTTCCCCGGTCTCGAACTGGTCGCGAGACACGACTCCGGCCTTGACAGCTGCGGCCTCATAAATCAGGGAAAGCAGCCCCCGGCCCCCGGCATCCGTCCTGAACGGACTCCGGCAGTCACCGTCCCTTTTCATCGCCCCGAGGAATTCCACGGCCCGCCTATAGTTTCCGTTATCCTCTATTATAAAGGATTTCACGAGCTCGGCCATCCCGGACATCAGGTCACGCTGCGGCAGGGATTCCAGAACCGGAGCACAGATATAGGTAAACTCGGGCTGTCTGATGACCCCGAGCATGTTCTTGTACGAATCATAATTCACGCCGGTCTTTCCGCCTATGGCAGCATCCACCTGGGACAGAAGCGTGGTAGGCACATACGCGAAGCGCACTCCCCTTTTGTATACGGATGCGGCGAAACCGGCCATATCGGTGGTGATTCCCCCTCCTACAGCCAGGATAAAGGCATTGCGGTCGGCCCCGCTGCCAAGCAGCCAGCCGCAAATGTCCAGGACAGTCCGCATAGTTTTCGATTCTTCCGTCGCCCCGACCAGGTACTTGCCGCGGACGGCGACATCGCCCCGGCGGAAAGCGTCCGTTTTTTCAATGACGGACACCGCCTCGTCCGCGATGCTTTCCACATTCGCGTCAGCCACGACATATACCGGCACAGGCCGGGTCGCGTATGCCTCCATAACAGGGCCGAGGCCGGAAATGGCCTGACCGAAAGATATGCGGCTGATGGGGATGCCGCTATCGTAAATGAAAATGTCATTCATCAGGGTAAAGTCCGTTTTAATGGGAAAGTGCCCGGTACGCCGTGTCGGCCCGTACGCAGTCATGACACGAAACCCGACATTAGATACAAATTTAATCAATTATATCGGATAGCGTCGTTTTTTTGCGAAAATCTTGGAATCCTGGAAGACGGTTCACCTCGAATATTTCCTGGGAAGACGGAAAAATATGGCAAGGACGGCACAGACGCCCATAAGCACAGGGTAATACATGTTCCCGACAATGGAAATGGAGGAGGCGCCGGACAGGCCGGACGCCATCAGAATCTGGGCCCCGTAAGGGATGAGACCCTGGATGAAACAGGAAAAAGTGTCGAGGATACTGGCGGTCTTGCGCGGATCGAGGCCGAATTTGGACGTGATGTCCCGGGCTATTCCTCCGGTAGTGATGATGGCGATCGTGTTGTTTGCGGTGCAGAAATTGGCTATGCTGACCAGGGCGGCTATGCTGAATTCCGCACCGCGCCTGCCTGAAATGCGTTTCGTAAGGCCGGAAATGATGAAATCCAGGCCACCGTTGCTTCTGATGACTTCGAGCATGCCTCCGGCAAGCATAGTCACGATGATGAGTTCGCCCATGGAGCCGATGCCGCTTCCCACAGAAGCAAGCCAGTCCACCCAGGAAAACGCTCCGCTGCAAAAACCGATGAGCGCATTGGCAGCTATCCCTATGGCCAGCACCGTCGCTACATTTATCCCGACCAGCGCAAGGCCGATAACGAGGAGGTACGGGACCAGCCTAACACCGTTTACGGCCCCTGCGGCAACGGAAGTGTCTACTGAAAGGCCGTACACTATGTATATTATGGAAGCAATGATTGCGGCGGGAGCCACAATGCCGATGTTGACGCGGAACTTGTCTTTCATCGTACAGCCCTGAGTGCGCGTAGCGGCAATGGTGGTGTCGGATATGAATGAGAGATTGTCGCCGAAAAAGGCGCCTCCGGCCACAATGGCGGTCATAAACGCGATGTCGGTACCGGTTTGCGAGGCGATGCCCGCGGCCATCGGGACAAGGGCGACAATGGTACCGACACTGGTGCCTATGGCCATGGAAATGAAGCAGGAAGCAAGGAAAAGACCGGCGTAAAGGAACTTCCCGGGCAGGATGCTCAGGGTAAAGTTCACGGCGGCATCTATGGCCCCGATGTCTTTTGCCGTGCCTGCAAATGCGCCTGCCAGGACGAAAATCCATATCATCAGCAGGATGTTCCTATTGCCTGCCCCTTGCGAGAACACGGAGATTTTCTCTTCCGTACTTTTGCCGCGGGTAATCAGCAGGGCATAGGCCGAAGCTATGAGAAAGGCCGCCGAAATGGGTACCTTGTAGAAATCTGCGGCAATGACCGATGACACAAGGTAAAGACACAGGAAGAGCAGCAGCGGGCTAAGGGCCAGCCAGCCGTTCACAGGCGGGGCCTCCTGCCCTGTCTTCCCCGTTTTTCTGAAATGCCGTCCCGCCCTGCGGGATATTTCGCCGATATATTTGTCTGGAATGATTCCCATTGTCTTCCGTCCGTTGTATGATTTGCAAAAATACGCTATTTTTCCGATATTTGGGCCGTTAAACCATAGAGGCATTCATACTGCTTGCCTTTTCAGCCAGACTTTATGAAAACGACATTCGAATCTCTTGCACTTGTTGCAGTCCTCGTTTCCGCAGCATCGGCCTGCGACAATGCTTCCCAACAGGAAAATCCGGAAATAAAACTGTCGGTATCGACCCATTCTATAATATTCGATGAATCCGCCGGTGCGGGAAATGCGTTCACGGTGACTTCGAACGTGCCCTGGCGTGCCGAGGGCAATGTCCGGTCACTGGAGTTCGACCCGACCGAGGGAAATGCCGGAGAGACGGAAGTCACCGTCACTGATATCAATCCAGGGATGACCGGCACCATCACCGTCACGACCGTAAGGCAGAATGTTACGGATGACGTCAGGGAAGAAAAGGTTTCTGTCACACGTGCAGCCGAAGAGCCGGAAAATTACGGATGGGCGGAGATGCCGGAGACGAAAATCCAGAACGCGGACTACAAGTATGTGACGCATTACACCACGACAGTCGAAAGCCGCAAGACCGTCAGGAATTATTCCGCATGCTACGACATAGTGCGGCACAACCCTGTCTGGGTGGCCTACCCATGTCATTTCTGCTACCGGGAAGGCGGGAACGGATGGGAAAGGACAGATCCCGACCCATGGCATCCTGATCCTCTGTTCGAAGAAGACGAACAGTCGATAATCTATGCGGCCAACTATGACAAGTGGCCCTGGACATCCGAACCTGCAGACGGATACCAGTACTGGAGTCCGCTCGATAACGGGCCGTACTTCACCAGAGGGCACCTGCTGAGGTCTGCAGACCGGAGCGGGCATGACACCGAAATCAACAGGCAGACATTCTATCCGACGAACATAGCTCCGGAAAGACTGAAGCATCCGCTGGTTCATGAAGAACTGGAAAGGCTGCTTTCAGAAGTCTGGACAGATGATCCCGACACGCAGGCAAGAGAGGTGACGGATACGGTTTACGTGGTTTCCGGCTGCTATTACGAAGATGACGAATACTATGTCTACGATGCCTGCCACGAGGATGACCGGACTCCGGGCAAATCCAAGATATGCTACATTCCGGCAGCCGAATACAAGGTTTACCTCAGATCCAAATCCGGGAAAACGGGCAAGCCGGTTCAGGAATGCCCGGCAGAGGAACTGATGGCCATCGGATTCTGGCTGCCTCAGGATCTTGAAAATACCGGGCAGATAAAGGATGAAGGCTGGACGTGGGACTGGGAAGATTTCGCTATGAGCGTTGATGAGATAGAGAACAGGATCGGCGGCGGATTCGAATTTTTCCCGGAAGTTCCGGATGCCGTTACAGCCTCATTCAACCTTGCTGACTGGGGACTGCAATAGTATATGAAGCCTGGCAGTCATGTCCGTCTTCGTGATGGCTGCAGGTTTCTCCGGAATCTTTCAGAGAACCGGAAAGATATGCTTTCAGGACATCTTCAAGCTGGCCGGAGCAGCCGCGGATGACTTCTATGCCGCAAGCCGAGAGCCTGTTCAGGGCTCCGGTTCCCATATTCCCCGCAATCAGAAGGGTAACGCCCCTGTCTTTCAGCTGCTCCGCCACGCCGGACTTGCAGCCGCAGCTTTGAGGCGAGTCGAGCCTTTCACGGGAGATGATTTCCCCGTCGGCTCCGATTCCGAATATCCCGAAGTATTCACAATGACCGAAATGGTCGTCAATTCTGCCGTCTCTTGCCGGCAATGCTATCTTTTCCATTATAATATTAACCTCCGTTTTGGCTGTCCGGCAAAGTTAAGGATTTCCCGGACATTTTCTTCATAAATGCAGGAAAACGCTCCAAGTTCGGAAAATTGGAATATCTTTGCGGCCCGATTTATCAAGACAAATGGAAACTGCAGAGAAAAATGCCTTTCCCGGAAAAAGGAAATACGGACTGAAAGCCTGGTTGCCGGTACTTGTACTGACACTTGCCACATTCATTTTCAACACCTCGGAATTCGTTCCCATCGGGCTGCTTTCAAGCATCGCTTCCGATTTCGGAATCTCCGAATCGGATGCCGGCATACTGATAACCGTATATGCCTGGGTCGTAGCCATTTCATCGCTCCCGCTGATGCTGGTATTCGCAAAGACGGAAAACAGGAAACTTATGATGGGACTTACCGCACTTTTCCTCGGAAGCCACATCCTGTCCGGTTTTTCTACGGGCTTCAACATGCTTATGCTCTCCCGCCTGGGAGTGGCTTGCGCTCATGCCGTCTTCTGGTCGATAGTGACCCCCTTTGCGGTAAGGCTTGCGCCCGAAGGGAAACGCAATACGGCCTTGGGACTTGTAGTCTGCGGCTCATCCATAGCCATGATTGTCGGCCTGCCTTTGGGGCGGACCATCGGACTGCTTCTCGGCTGGAGGGCCACGTTTCTGGTAATCGGAGGATTTGCAGCCCTCGTGCTCTGTCTGATGGCTGCCATTCTCCCGAAAACTCCCGCCGACAACAGCATTTCCCTGAGGAAACTCCCGGCTCTGATAAAATCGCCGGCATTGAAATACATCTATCTGGTGACAGTCATCGTCATCACCGGCCATTTTACTGGATACAGCTATATCGAGCCGTTCCTCGCTAAGGTTTCGGGTATGGGAGAAAACGCCATAACGCTGGTACTGACAATTTTCGGGGCAGTGGGCCTTATATGCAGTTTCGTATTTTCCGGATATTATCCCCTGCACCCCGGCAGATTCATCGTATTCGCCGTTTGCGGCATCTGTATTTTTCTGCTGCTCCTGCGTCCGGCCGCGTACAGCCAGCCCGCCGCGGTCATTCTGTGTGTCCTTTGGGGAGCCGCCATCAATTTCTACAATCTGGCTTTCCAGTCTGAAATCATCCGCTGCGCTCCCCAGGGCACTGCGGTGGCGATGTCCATATATTCAGGAATCTACAATGTCGGTATCGGGACAGGGGCGCTCGCCGGAGGCACCGTATGTTCGAGTCTTTCCATTTCCTGTATCGGCTACGTCGGAGGGGGAATCGCACTGGCAGCAGCCGTCATCTGCATAAAATACCTGCTGCCGGAGCTTTACGGTAAAAATACCGGCGGATTTCCGGAAAATGCCTGACATCGCTCCGGCGAATTGTGTTGCCGGACATCGGGTTTATGGCCCACCCATCCGTTATTCCGGTTCGGAATACCAGCCGCCGCCGAGCGCCTTGTAAAGATCCACCAGCACTTTGTACTCCTGCATTATCGCTTTGCTCAGTTCGACCTGGGAACTGAAATAGGACCTTTGGGCGTCGAGCACGTCCATATAGCTGATGACACCGTTGATGTATTGCATGTTGGACAGGGCCACGTATTGTTTGGATGCCTCCTGGAGATCGAATTTGAGGCTTGTGTTTTCCACGGCGGAATGATAGCAGATGACGGCGTCATATACTTCCTTGAATGCCTGAAGGACATCCTTTTCATAATTGAGACGGGCCTGGTTGTAGCGTGAAACGGCGGCCTTGAAATTAGCCTTGCGCTTGCCGAACTCGAAAACGGGGGCTACGATATTGCCCAGGGCGTAATAATAGGGTGCCTTGATGATGTTTTCGAGAGTATTGGTTTCCGTACCCCCGTCCAGGGAAATGGTAAACGTAGGGAAACGTTCGGCCTGTGCCACTCCTACTGCCGCCTCGGCAGCTTTCAGTTCCAGTTCCGACTGCCTGAGGTCAGGTCTGCGGGTAAGGAGCTGGGAAGGGACGCCCAAAGGGATGTCGCGTCTGTAGGAAAGTTCGAACGGAATGCTGGAACGTTCGATATGTTTGGGGTAAGAACCCGTAAGAAAAGCCATTTCGCTCTCTTTCATAGCTATCTCGCGCTCCAGATCAGGAACGAGCGCCGCAGTGGTGGCCCGCTCCACAAGGGCCTGCTGGTACGGGATATCCGAAGTCAGGCCTCCGTCGAGACGGAGTTTGGCTTTCTGGACACCCTCGTCACGGGTCTGAAGGGTCCTTTTTACGATGAGAAGCTCGTTGTCGAGGGCCAACAGGTCGAAATAGGTATTTGCGACTTCGGCTATTAGGGATATCCTCAACGCCCTGCGGGCCTCCACGCTGGCAAGGTATTCCGCCATTTTTTCCCTGCTCGCCCACCGCAGGTGTCCCCACAGGTCTATTTCCCAGGAAAAACGTCCTATAACGCTGTAGACCGGATCATCGGCCGGAGAATGCCCGTCATAGTTCGTGTACTCGTTTTCCCCGTAGGCCCGCACGGACAGCGACGGCCACAGTTCGGAACGCTGGATTCTGTAGCGGTATTCCATCTCGCGCAGTCTCTCCGCCGCCACAAGCATGTCCTTGTTGTACTCCAGGGCATCATTTATCAGATTATGGAGTGTGGTATCCGGATAAATCTTCCACCATTCCAGGTCGGCCCAGGTAAGGGTATCGGTGTCCGACAGATCCATAAACGTTTCAGGCAGATCCAGCTGCGGGGCTGCACAGTGCTTCGACGGAGAGCAGGACATGGCCGTCGTACCGAGGACAAGGGCCAGGACGGCTATCATTGCCGGACCGTTTCCAGACGGTGTACGGCCCGATTTCCTTTTTTTCGACATTTTTTCCTTCAGTTTATAGATCTGCACGAAAAAGAACGGCACGAAAACGATACCTACCGTTATCGCCACTATCATCCCGAAAAAGACCCCGGTGCCGATGTCGCGACGGCTTGCCGAACCTGGCCCCGTAGCAAAGACAAGAGGCAGCATGCCGAGGATGAAAGCCAGGGAAGTCATCACTATCGGCCTGAATCTCAGGTGCGCGGCAGTGACGGCGGCTTCTTCGAGCGGACGTCCTTTCTCTACTTCCTCCTTGGCGAATTCCACTATCAGGATCGCGTTCTTGGCCACGAGGCCGACAAGCATCACGAGACCGATAAGGAAGTAGACATTGCTTTCGTAGCCGAGCACCCATACGCCGGCATAGGCTCCGGCTATGGCTATCGGAAGGGTCAGGAGGACGGCTACCGGGATGGACCAGCTCTCATACTGCGCGGCGAGGAAAAGGAAGACGAAAAGCAGGGCAAGACCCAGGACCAGGCCGGTCTGGCCGCCTTCCTTTTTCTCCTGGTAGGACAATCCGCTCCACTCGATGCCGATATTGTCCGGAAGATGTTCTTCCGCTATGCTTTCGAGGATTTCCATAGCCTGTCCGGAACTGTAGCCATGTGCTGCTTCTCCGTTGACAGTCACGGCGTAATACATGTTGAAACGGTTTATTGTTCCGGGGCCCGTAGTGTAGGATGTCGTGCCGAGGGCGTTGACCGGGACCATCGTGCCGTTGGAGCTCCTGACAAAGAACAGGTTCAGGTTCTCCTTGTGTGCCCTGTACGGGGCATCTGCCTGTATGTAGACCCTGTACACGCGGTTGAACATGTTGAAGTCGTTCACATAGATGGAGCCGGTAAAGGCTTTCAGGGTTGAGAAAACGTCGGAAAGCGGCACTCCCACCATCTGGATTTTGTCCCTGTCGGCATCGAAGAACAGCTGTGGTATGTCCCTCTGGACATTTGTAGACAGGCCTGTAAGTTCTTTCCGCTGGCCGGCATAGTACATAAGGGTGTCGGCAGCCCGCTGCAGGTCTTCGTAGGCTGCATCCCCGCGGGCTTCGAGTACCATCGAAAACCCTCCGGAAGTACCCAGACCGGGGATTACGGCCGGAGTGCTCAGATAGACCTTGCTCTCGGGATACTGCGACAGGGTGTCCCGCACCATAGCCATAGTCTTGTTTATGTCCGTTTCCTTACGCTCGTTCCACGGCTTCATAATGACCGTAAGCTGGCTGTTGGACTGGCTGCTGCCCACACGCGGGCTTGAGCCGGTAACGTTCAGCACATACTGGATATCAGGCTGGCGCACAAGGAAATCCATAGCTCGTTCGGTCACTGTTCTGGTTCTCTCGAGGGTGGAGCCTACAGGAAGTTCCAGTTCTACCGTAAAGTAGCCCTGGTCCTCCTTTGGCATGAAACTGCTCGGTACCAACTTGGAAACCAGCCAGATGCAGATGACCGTCATCCCGAATATCGCGAACATCCGGCGGCGGTGGTGCAGCCCGGCGCGGATCATCCTCTCATAGAAGGTGTTGCCATTGGCAAATGCGTCGTTTATTTTCCTGAATATGAAATTTTTCTTCTCCCCGGGACGCTCCGGCCTGAGGAATTTGGAGCACATCACTGGACTGAGCGTCAGGGCGACGACAGTAGAGATAATGACAGATACGGCAATAGTTATGGTGAACTGCCTGAACAGCAGACCGGTAATGCCGGAGAGGAAGCTTACCGGGACAAAGACGGCGCAGAGTACGAGAGACATCGCCACAAGGGCGCCTCCTATGCCGTTCATAGCCTTTTTGGTAGCTTCATACGGAGACAGGTGCTCCTCATTCATTATCCTGTCCACATTCTCGACCACGACTATGGCATCATCCACGACGATACCGATGGCGAGGATAAGTCCGAGCAGCGTCATCATATTCAGCGAGAAGCCGAAAATAAGCATGACACCGAATGTGCCGACGAGGGAAATCGGGACGGCTATCGCCGGGATAAGGGTGGCCCTCCAGCTCTGCAATGAAAGGAAAACCACGAGTATCACGAGCAGAAGGGCTTCGAAGAGTGTCCTGTAGACGTGATGTATCGACTCGGAAATGTAGGTGGTCATATCGAACGGGATGTCGTATGAAATCCCTTCCGGGAACGATTTGGAAATCTCTTCCATTTCCCTTTTTACGTTCTCGGCCACCTCCAGCGCATTGGCCCCCGGGAGCATATAGACATCCATGACGGCTGCATTTCCGCCGTTGATACCGCTCTCGGTGTTGTAGGACTGGGCTTCGAGAGAAACGCGGGCCACATCCTTGAGCCTGATGATGGAACCGTCCTGTCCCGCCCTGATGACGATATTCTCGAACTGGCTGACCGACGACAGCCTTCCGGTAGCGGTAATCGGAATCGTGACATCGACATTCTCTATGGGCTGCTGGCCCAGAACCCCTGCCGCCGACTCCCTGTTCTGGTCTTTGAGGGCATTCTGCAGATCGCGCACAGACAGGCCGAGGCTGGCAAGCTTGTCAGGCTGCACCCATATCTGCATTGCATAGTAGCGGCTTCCGACATTCGAGACGCGGCCCACGCCCGGAACTCGGCGGAGCATGTCGAGAACGTTCAGGGTAGCGTAGTTGCTGAGGTAAATCTCGTCGAACTTGGGGTCATCGCTGAGCAGGGTCACAGTCACCAGTTTGTTCGCGGCCACCTTTTCCACCGAGATTCCGTTCTGCACCACCTCGGCCGGGAGACGGGCTTCGGCCTGCTTGACCCTGTTCTGGACTTCTACGGCTGCCAGATCCGGGTTGCTGGATATGTCGAAGGTAATGTTTGCGGTAAAACTTCCGGAGTTCGTGTTCTTGGACTCCATATAGAGCATTCCCGGGGTTCCGTTCAGCTCCTGCTCGATAGGTGTGGCGACGGCCTGGGCTACGGTCTGTGCATTCGCTCCGGGATACGAGGCCGTGACACGGACTACGGGAGGTACGATTTCAGGATACTGGTCGACAGGCAGGAGCGTAAGGCCTATGAAGCCGACAAGCACTATTATTATGGATATGACAGTCGAAAAGACGGGCCTGTCTATAAAAAAATCAAGTTTCATACGATTTATGCTATACGGTGCGGGCCTTCTGCCCGTGAGCGAGTTTGTGGAATCCTTCCACGACGATGCGTTCACCCGGAAGCAGGCCGCGCTCGACGACAGTCATATTGCCGGTCTCCGGCCCGAGTTCTATAAAGCGCTTTTCCGCGATTCCGTCGCTTCTCAGCACGAAAATATACGCTGCGCTCTTTTCCGTGATAACGGCTTTGGTCGGCACGACCACGGCATCTTCCCTTACGTCGAGGAGAAGGGTCACGTTCGTAAACTGACCCGGCAGGAGTTCATGATCCGGATTCGGCATTTCGGCCCTGACGGAGAATGTGCCGGAGCGGGAATCCACCTGCGGGTCCGCGAAGTCCACGAGACCCTTGTATTTGTAGACGGACTTGTCCGCAAGGGTGATGGTCACATACGGGTCCCAGGTCCTGAGGGAGTCTTTCTGGCCGATGTTGACGTTGCGTGCCTTGCTGATCTGGTAGTCCAGATCCGTCATCTTGAATTCCACGAGTACCGTGTCGCTCTTGACGACATTGGCCAGCAGGGACTGGCCTCCCGGACCTACAAGCGTGCCTATGTCCACATGTCTCTCGCTGATATATCCGCTGATAGGAGAACGGACCACGGTGTAGCTGAGGGCAAGTTCGTCCTGGGTCAGATCCGCCTGGCTCATCTGCACTTCCGCATTCGCGCTTTCGTAAGCCGCTATGGCATTGTCCAGATCGAGCTGGCTTGCCGCATTCTGTTCGAAGAGCGGGCGGATACGGTTCAGGTCGCGTTCCGCTTTCTGGGCAAGGGCCTTGTTGCGTTCGAGCTCCGCCCGCGCCCTGTCGGCCTGTGCCTGGTACTGCCGGGGGTCGATGATAAAGAGCACCTGGTCTTTTTTGACGAAAGTGCCTTCTTCGAAGAGCATCCTCTCCAGATATCCTTCGACGCGGGCCCGGACTTCTACGAACTGCTGGGCGCGTATGGTGCCCGGGTATTCGCCGTAGAGTTCGACGTCCTGGGTGGCGACGGTCTCGGTCACCACAATCGGTATTTCCTCCTGCACAGGCTCGGGACGGGTCAGGCGTACTATCAGGACAATCAGAACCGCAAGCACGGCTGCAAGGACCGCCCAGAATTTCCAGGAGGACTTTTTGATTTTAACGACGACATACTGTGAGCGTCTGTCGATGCTGCTGTATGTGTTTTTCAGAAATTTCGTTCCTTTCATAACGGAAATCAGACAGATTTTTTCGTTTGTTCGTTTCGTCCCTTTCCGAAGGGACGGGGGATTGGGGCAAAATTACAAAAATTATGCGTTAATGCAACACAGGTGTACTGTATCCCCAATAATTGGGATAGCGTGATGCCGATTTTTGCCTATCTTTGCAGCGGAATCGAAATGATTTTGTATGAAATTGTCAGAATTAAAGACCGGAGAACGCGGGGTCGTGGTAAGGGTCAGCGGACACGGAAGCTTCCGGAAAAGAATCCTGGAACTCGGATTCATCAAGGGGAATGTGGTGAATGTCGTGCTGAACGCGCCATTGCGGGACCCGATCGAATACGAAGTGATAGGATACAGGATCTCGCTGAGGAGAGAAGAGGCCGACATGATCGAGGTGATAAGCGAAACGGAGGCGAAAGAAAGCCTGGCAGACAGGCCTTCGGCCAATGTCATCACCGATGACGAATGCGACGAAGCGGAAATCCTGGCCCGGAGGATGAAGGATCTGGCGGAGCAGCGCAGGCACGTCATCCGGGTGGCGCTCGTAGGCAATCCGAACTGCGGGAAGACCTCTCTGTTCAACATAGCGTCGGGAGGACACGAACACGTCGGTAACTACAGCGGCGTCACGGTCGATGCCAAGGAAGGCCATTTCGAATACGGCGGTTACAGGTTCGTCATCGTGGATCTGCCGGGGACCTACTCAATCTCCGGATTCAGCCCCGAAGAACTGTATGTCAGGAAAAATCTGGTGGAGGAAACTCCGGACATCATCATAAACGTGGTGGATTCCTCGAATCTGGAAAGGAACCTGTACCTCACCACGCAGCTCATCGATATGAATCTCCGGGTGGTAATGGCCCTGAACATGTTCGACGAACTGGAGGCCAAGGGGGACGAGCTGGACATCAGGACATTGGGGCATCTTCTCGGCATGCCGCTCATCCCGACCGTAAGCCGGACCGGAAAAGGCATTCACGCCCTTTTCGACAAGGTGATAGAACTTTACGAAAACCCCGACCCTTCGATAGCCCGCCACATACACATCAACCATGGCGCTGAACTCGAGCAGTCCATCGACAGGGTGAAGCTGGCCATCCAGAAAAACCAGGACATAAGGTACAAATATTCGACGAGGTACCTCGCCATAAGGTTTCTGGAGAACGACAAGGAAGTGGCCGGAATCATAGACAGGCTGCCCAACAAGGATGAAATAATAGCCATCCGTTTCGAAGAACAGAAACGGTTCGAATCCCTGATGGGAGTTTCCACGGAATCGGCTGTCATCGACGCCAAGTACGCCTTTGTAAAGGGAGCATTGGCGGAAACGTACAGGCCGGCAGCGACCGTCAGGAAACATAAGTCGGTCACGGACAGAATCGACGACATTGTCACGAACAGGTGGCTTGCATTTCCGATTTTCCTGCTTGTATTATATATAGTGTTTTTCGGAACATTCACTCTCGGGGAATATCCCATGCAGTGGATCGACTGGATAGTGGCCCGATTCGGCGACTTCGTCGCCTCCGCGATGCCCGAGGGGATGCTCAGAGACCTTTTCGTGGACGGGATCATAGGCGGAGTCGGAAGCGTGCTGGTATTCTTTCCGAACATAGTCCTGCTGTATTTCTTCATTTCCCTCCTCGAGGATTCCGGCTATATGGCGAGGGCGGCTTTCATTATGGACAGGATGATGCACAAGATGGGGCTTCACGGCAAGTCTTTCATACCTATGATAATGGGGTTCGGATGCAATGTCCCGGCCATTATGGCGACGCGGACGATCGAGAGCCGGAAAAGCCGGATGATAACGATGCTCATCGTGCCGTTTATGTCCTGCTCCGGCAGGCTGCCCGTGTATATCCTTATAGTAGGTGCGTTCTTTCCGAAATACGGCAGCCTCGTCCTGCTCGGCATCTATGTCCTCGGCATCCTGACGGCCATACTGTCAGCAAAAGTCCTGAGCAGGTTTTTCAAGGATGACGACCTGCCGTTTGTCATGGAACTGCCTCCGTACAGGATTCCAACCTCCAAATCGATTCTGAGACACACCTGGGAAAAGGGCAAACAATATCTGCACAAGATTTCGGGAATCATCCTGATAAGTTCCATATTCATCTGGTTCCTTGGATATTTTCCCAACCACGATTCCTATCCCGACAAGGCCGCACAGCAGGAAAATTCTTTTCTCGGCAGTATCGGCAAGGGTATAGAACCGGTTCTGGAGCCTCTCGGCTTCGACTGGAGAATGGGTGTGGGCATACTTTCGGGCGTAGCTGCCAAAGAACTGGTAGTCAGCTCTATGGGTGTAATGTACAGTATCGATGAGGATGTCGAGGGAGGGACAGGAGAGACTAAGCTGCAGCAGGCTCTGAAAAACACCGTCACTCCGGCTGCCGCCCTGGCTTTTATGGTATTCGTCCTGCTGTACTTCCCTTGCATCGCGACTTTCGGGGCCATAAAGGCGGAAACCGGAGGCTGGAAATGGCCCGTATTCTCTGCGGTCTACACCATCGTGCTGGCCTGGGTCGCTGCTTTTGCCGTCTACAGGATAGCGCTTTTATTGTGATTCACGTAAAGTGACAGGCATTATGAAAAACGAAAACAGGATATTTTCACCGGAAATGAAAATGGCGGACCTGGTGGAAATAAATTACAGGCTGCTGACCGTGCTGTCGCGGTTCGGCATGCACCCGGGCTTCGGGGAAAAGACCGTGGCACAGGTCTGCGGCGAGGCCGGTGTCGATACCGGGGCTTTCATACTGATCTGCAACATATATTCGTATCCAGGATATATGCCGACGGACGAAGCGTTGAAGGCAGCAGACCCTCTGTGCGTGATGAAATATCTGCACAATTCGCATTCTTCCTATCTCGAAGACGGGTTTACGGCATTGGAACAGGCCATGGACAGTCTCATTGCGCCGTGCGCCCCGGGGCAGAAAAAAATCATCCTCGATTTTTTCGAAGGCTACAGAAGCGAGGTCAAAAACCATTTCGACTACGAGGAAACGGTCTTTTTCCCGTACGTATCGTCGATAGTGAAGGGGACCTCGTCCGGGAACTATTCTGCAGCGATTTTCGAGGAGAACCACAGCAACATCGAGGAGAAGTTGGGCGACCTGAAGAACATTGTGATGAAGTATCTGCCCAAAGCATGCCGTCCGGAGGCCGCCGGGGATATACTGTACGCCCTCTTCGCCCTTTCCGAGGACCTGGAGAAACATACAGCCATCGAAGACCATATCCTGGTGCCGATGGTAAACAGACTCGAATCAAAAAAGGAGGCATAGGATGAAGGCTTTTCTGATAATGCCTTCGAGGGTGATGGCAAGGGGAATCGAAGGAGTGTTCAATGACCAGGGGGAATTCAAGGTGGAAGGCATAGTCTCGGACATCTCCGACAGGGAAGAATCCATACTGAAAAACATATCCGTAGATGCCGTCATCGTCGATCCCGCCATTTTCCCGCATTCGGAGCGTGCGCATGCAAGGCATCTGATTTCCGAATACACGAGTGCGGCGGTAGTGGCTTTCCCGAGCGTCTGTATGGATGAAGAGGCCATGCGCCAGTACGATGCCGTACTGAACATTTATGACACCCCCGCAGAGATTGTCCACAAGCTGAGGAATGCCGTGTCGGCGCCGAAAGAAGACGCCGTACAGGACGGGGACGAGCTGTCTTCAAGAGAGAAAGAGATTCTCATATGCGTGGCCAAAGGAATGATAAACAAGGAAATAGCCGACATTCTGAATATCTCTGTACACACTGTGATTTCGCACAGGAGGAATATTACACGCAAGACCGGCATCAAAACTGTAGCCGGTCTTACGGTATATGCGCTTCTGAACAATCTTATCGACGCATCCGCACTTGAATGAAATGAAGCGGACGACAGGATGCCGGCCGGCTATGGCAGGACGGAAAACCTGAGCCCGAAATTGAAATTGCGGCCGAAGCCCCAGAACCCGCGGAAGGAGGCGAGGTCGTGGGCGGCGCCGTCCTGTCCGCGCTCTATGTACGGGGTGTCCAGAAGATTATTGGCATTGGCGAAAACCGTCAACGAGAGCTTGCGGCCTATGCTGCTGCTCCAGCTGAGGCTAGCATTGACCAGATGGTACGACGGGATCCTGTACGGATCGGCCCTGTCTTCCGGATCGGTACGGCCTTCCGGATCGAAATCGGCATACATACGGTCGTTGAACTGCCAGTCTGCGGAAAACCTGAAGCCTTTAAGGAAAGTGATGTCGAGGACGGCACCCGCCTGCGTCTGGGGAGCATCTCCGACAGGGAGTCCCCGGCTGTAGACATTGATCGTCTCCGCAACCGCACCGGTATAATTGTCATAGATATTGGCCGACACGTCATTCTGCCATGTCCAATGGCCGAGAGAGGCGAAGACCGAAAGCTCCAGCCACCCCGTAAACCGATGTCTGGCTTCGATTTCCATGCCGTAATGCAGGGCATCCAGCCCGGTAATCATATACTTGACATCCTCCACCTCGTCCGGCTGCCTGTAGGGATCCGACATCACTGTCTTGTTCTTCCAATAGGCGTAATACGCCGTGGCCTCGACGCTTCCCCTGTTGTACACGAAGCGGTAGCCGAGTTCTGCCAGGAGATTCTTCTCGTTCCTGACGTTTCTGGATACGGTATTGTTGCCGGAAGCGAAGTATGTGCCAGGGTAAGGAAGCCTGCTGTAGATTCCTCCGTTCAGGTAAACCGAATGGCCTTTTGCCGGTTTGAAGAGGACTCCTCCCTTCGTACTGAATCCGGCTCCGGAGGCCGTCTTGCTCCATATGTCGTCTCCGGCGTAGTTGTACTTGTCCCATCGTTTCGTACCTGCGGCGAAAACCGAAGCGCCGAGGCGGACATCCCATTTCGGTGCAGTCCAGTTTCCCATCGCGTAAAGAGTGAAATGAT
Source organism: uncultured Bacteroidales bacterium (assembly GCA_949295645.1). GTDB lineage: Bacteria > Bacteroidota > Bacteroidia > Bacteroidales > UBA932 > Cryptobacteroides. Next base: position 25,178 of record CASFLY010000142.1, read on the forward strand.
GGGTTACCTTTCCGTTGTCAGTGCGGATAAAGTCTCCGACCTGCTTGACAGGATTCCGGCCTGCCGTACCTGCAAGGGAGTTGTTTTCATAGTCCTCATACCAGTAGGCACCTCCGAGAAGATCCGTAATCCTCTCGTTCTCCCAGGTCGAATAATACTGATAGTGCGCCCCTGCATCCATTTTCCAGTTCCTGTCGAACCTGTAAGTCCCGGAAACCACGGCCCCCGCCTGCGTATGCCCCGCGAGATAGTCGCTCAGGATATTGGCCGCACTGCCCTGTCTCATCAGTTCATCCGAAGAGCCCGGCTCCGGCAGCGCCGTACTTCCTGCATTGGCAGCCTTTGCCGCCTCCCAGTCCACAAGCCCGTCGGCAGTCCTGTACGACGATATCGCCGCCCCTTTCGACTCCGACCAGCGTCCGCCTCCGTTTCCGACGGCAAGATAGACTGAGTTCGTCATAGTCAGCCTGTCGCCGGCATAGACGTGCTGAAGGGTAAAATACGGTTTGAAATAATTGTTCTTGTTCAGGTTATAGGCCTTTCCGTCGCGATAGCCCCAGTTCTTGTTGTACTTCAGGCCATAGGACCCGACTTCGTCGCGACTGAGTTTCACCGAACGCTGTTCGTGCTGTTCCGGAGAGCCGAGGGCAGTGAATATCAAGGTATTGCGCTCCCCTATCCTTTTGGCGACATTCAGCATGTACGACCACGAATTCACTCTTGTACGGTCCACATAGCCGTTCCCGCCCACGTACGAACCGAGCAGGCTGGCGCTCCAGCCATGTCCCAAATCGCCTGTGTTCAAGGAAATGTAGCCCTTGCCCGTACCATAGTCGGTAACGTGCGCACCTCCGTCGATGCGCGGTTCGGCAGTCGTTGTGGAAGTGATGATGTTTATCGTGCCGCCTACCGAGTTGTCAGAAAGCATCGAGCCCCCTGCTCCTTTCTGGACCTGAATCGCATAAGTGGCGTCCGCGAGCCCCATCCAGTTGTTCCAGAACATATTTCCGGAGGTCAGTCCGGAAATGGGGATACCGTTCAGCAGGACGGATATGTTTTCCTGTTTGAACCCGCGGATATTGATTTTGGCATCTCCGTAGCTGCCCGTTTCTGCCGTGGCATAGACTCCGGGAATGAATTTTATAAGTTCCGGATAAGTCCGCGCGGTGGCCCTTCGGGCAATGGTTTCGTTGTCTACGGTATTCAGCCTCAGAGGTGAGGATTTCCGGCTCTGGAAATTCGAGACGACTGTGACTTCCTGGAGGGTGAGGGAATCGCCGGCAAGCCAGATGGAGTCGGCAAGGGACGGTGCAGGAATCGCGGCTGACGGCGTTTCCGGAAATGCACCCGGGTTTCCAGGTGCCTCTGCCCGGACAATGCCGGAAAGAAGAAAGAGCACGAGGATGAATTGCAGCCTGAAAAGTAATGACTTTTTCATAAAAAAACCTTAAATTGTTTTACTTTCAGCATACAATTCAAGGCATAATCAATGATAAGTCAACAAGTCGCGGCGTTCTGCGATGCCGGCCGGACATCCGTGGGAGTACGCATCGGGATGCAAGTCTCCCGCCGCAATTTATCTTCTTCCATCCAGACTTTACTGTCGGTACCGTAGTTTCAACGGTTCAGCTTTCGCTCGCGGACTTTACCGCCGGTCGGGAATCACACCCTGCCCTGAAGATATGCGGCTGCAAATGTAGAGGAATTTCGGAAAAGTGCAAAATTTATTTGCCCTCCTCTGCATCTCCGAAATTCAAGGAACTGTTTTTAGGAGTGAAGAAACCTTTGCCGTAGGCGGCATATACCGCAAATGTCGCGATATAAAAGAGAAGCGCAATCACCGCTATTATCGTCTTCGCCGCCCCGACGGCTTTGCGGACGCCTGCATTCACCTCATCCTGAACGGACTGGAGGATATTATGCAGGGTAAACGGCGTCCCTGTGGCATCGAATTCGGCGACAAAGGCATCTGCGCCTCCCAAAATGCTTTCAACCGCTTTCCTGACAGGAGCGATTCCCGGCATCTTAAGAATCTGGGACAAGACCGCAAGACTGTCGGCCCCGTCGCTCATTTCGATACCGCTTCCGATGAATGCTTCGAATTCGGCCTTGTCGAGGACTTCATCTAGATAGCCGGGATACATCTGTTCGATTCCGGCTTCTGCCGACGCTATAGAGGAAGACAGCATTTTTGAAGCCTTGCCCGGTACTGAATTGCACAGGACTATGGCAAGCACGAAGATCAGTGTGCCGGCTATCAGCACCCCGGCAAAGATCTTCCGTTTGTTTGCAGGTGGATTCATAATTTTTTTCCGTCGATGTAGACCACCGTCTTTACCGGACGGCAGCCTGATTTAAGATTTTCCGCGAATGTTTTCCTGTACTTCAAAAGAGCCGGATATGCGTCCTTCCTGTCAAGATCCGCAAGCACTGTCCGAACCAGCAGGCGGCCGCAGGGGGCCTGCATGTATTCAGAAAAAGACTCCGGACGGAACTCAAGGGTGTTCCGCTCCATCAGAACCGCATATTTCCTTTTCTTGTCCTTCCAGCTCCGGAAAAGCCTTATACTGTTTTTCAGACAGATTAAAGACAGGATCAGCTGGGCAGGCAGAAACCACATACTGATCCTGTACAGAGGGACAAGCACCGCCGCCATTCCAGCAAGAAGCAGGAGAATGGCGTAGGTGTTGAGATAAAGGAATCTCGGAAGTGTAGATATCCGCCTCTCCGGCATTACTGGGCAGCGGAAATAGCCTTATAGAATGCGTCTACCACTTTCTGGGCACCGGCTTCGTCCACATCGGAGAGGAGAACGGATGTCCTCTGTGTAAAGGCATCATAGTAAAGGTTGTACGACTGGCAGAAACAGCCGAAGCAGGTTCCTTCTTTCGTGTACCCGACTTCCTTTACGCTGCTCGGAAGCACATACTTCACGTTTTTACCCGCATTCAGGACCCACAAGGCCTTATACTGGATAATCTCGACTACGCGCTTGTCGGTAATGACCACGTAGCCCTGACGTTTGTTCCCGAGAATAAGATTGATGAATTTGACAACAGCACCGATAAGTCTTGCAATCGGATTCGAACTTGTGGCCCAGAGTTCCGCTTCGAGTTCTACCACCAGATGTTCGTCTTCGCCCAAAATCAGGCCGGATTTCAAATTTGCCATAAAATATAAAAGGTTATTGGTTAATAAAATAGTTCCGTACGGCAAATGACGGAACCGGTCATTATATCATGCGGTTACAATTCCGGTCTGGCCGACGTATTTACGTACCGTTTCAAAGTTAGCAATTTCCATTAAATATTTAAAATATTTTCAGCCCCTGCGCGACAAATTTTCCCGTCCCGTCTTTTTGGCCCGTTTTTCCGACACATTCCGCCGCAATTCTTGTTTTTTCAGACAATTTATAATACCTTTGCCGACCGTTGTGACTGATGCAGGCCAATGCGGCCAAATCGCGACAAGCCCGGATGGCGGAATCGGTAGACGCGTTGGTCTCAAACACCAATGTCCGAAAGGATGTGCCGGTTCGACCCCGGCTCCGGGTACAAAGATAGCCTCGTAATCGCTTGATTATGAGGCTTTTTAATTTTAGCAGGGTGTACTAAAGGAGTACTATTCCGCGAAAAATCGCAAAGGAAAGTCAAAAATCCGGCAAAATTTTGTGTATGGTTACAGGGGCTGCGAACGCAAAAATGACAGGGCAAATTTACCCGAACCTGCACCCTCGCCAATGAGCAATCGAACAGGTTTGGCAAAAAGTCTACATTTGCTACATTGTCTACATCAGTTCTTTTTGGCATCACTCTGCCTGTTTGTAATGATTTATATGCCCCACAAGTTTTGTCGGTTTTTAAGACCGTAGCGAGATTTAAACTGCCTGCGGATATAATTTCACGACCAAGGATATAATATCGGTAAATTAGGGACTGTCGTTTAATTCCGTCATTATGAGTCAATCGGCAGACTGTCCCGGTAATTTTTCCGATCGAACTCATCTTTTTATATCTTCGGCTCCGTTTCGGAACCCCTTTTTTTCATTTTTGGACCCAACTGGAGCCAATACTCCAGTGAAAGGGCCGTTTCTCACTCACCTCGAACATCAGGCAGCCTGGGCAATTTCGTTGACTTCCCGCCGGACGAGCCGGACTACATTCGCCGTGTGGATGCCAAAGAAGATGTACAGGATTTCGGTCAACTTCGTCCTTGCCTTGATG